>CAJOQC010000143.1 GCA_905236785.1 uncultured Selenomonadaceae bacterium | reverse complement strand
AACTAAGATGTCAAATTGGGCGGCAGGTGTACTGACAGCCGCAGGGCGAAGGCTACAAGCTAAGGCAGAAACGGGATTAACGGGGCTTGGTTTATATTGAATAGCGATATAAGGCGATTACGTCGAACGAATTGTCATGTCAAATTTGTTGCTTGAAAACAAAAATGTGGCATTGGAAAAAAATCCAATGCCACACCACAACACTTGACATAGAGCCCAATTTTTATTTTTTATAGGAAGAACTGCATAAATGAGTTAGTACCATTGCCAAGGGAGTTTTTCGGCAGACAAGGAAAGTGTCGCGATACGAAAGCAGTGCTACGTCAAGCAACATTTGACGCAAGTATGCCGGAAAAAGACCCGGCAAGGGTGCGGAGGAATTATGCAGTGCTTCCTATACTACAATTATCACGCCTTGCTCATGGCGGCGGCTATTGCTGCGCCCAACCCGCTGCCGCCGTTATCGAGCACCGTATCCACGTTGGCGGCGTTTTCGCCCAAAATTTCCGACAATGCGCGATTGATGTTTTCTTTTACAAGGGGCATCTTCTCGTAAACCGACCCATCCACGGCAATATGCATGAATTTTGCGGGGATTTTTCCCTCAAGTTGCCATATTATGCCAACAAAAGATGCCGTCACCAATCGCGCCGAACGAACGACAATGGCCGCCGCCAAGTCTTTTATCGCTTTTAATTCGTCAACGGATAATTTTTCTCCCGTTCCCCGTTCGATTATCTGCGATGCTTCCGTCAATTCGTCGCTTTCGTCAAGAATTATGTTGGACATATCAACGGATGTAAATGAGTATTTTTTGTCGGTGTTCAAAATATCGTTTAACGCCAAGCCGAACAATTCGCCCATGTAACGTCCGGAAACCATTTTTTCCAACCGTTGCTCGCCGGGTTTTTCCGACATTTCGTCATATTTCACGTCGAAACGATTAGGCGCAAGTTTCATGTAGCCGCCGGATTCAAGGTTTAATATCATGGGCACGTCGCCGGTTTCGGCGTAAGGCTCAAGATAGCAGGTGTTGTGTCCCGTGGCATAAATAGAGCCTATGTATGTATCGGGGTTTTTGTACGCCGCCGACAAAAGCACCGCCACCGTGTCGTTAATCACCGCCACCGGCTCCACGTTCGTTACACCCGCTCTTAACAGCGCGTCTTTTAACAAATCGTTGACGACTTTGCCTTCAACGCCGGGGGTGGCAAATTCTTTTGTCCAGATTATCAGTTTGGCATTGTTGAGGTCGGTTTGTTCCGATGGGAAAGAGAATGTGTGACCCAAGAGGAATTTTGTTTCGCGGTCGCCGTCCAAAACCTCGTCGATAAGCCCCGCCAAAAAGTCAAACATTTCCTCTGCGCTCGAGTCCGCGCCGATATAATCATAAACGCCGTCAACGATTAGAGGTTTGGCGACTTTTTTTATTTCGGTAAACTTGCCCGCGCCTTCAAGACGGATTTTTAACACCCGCACGTTAGTACCGCCGAAATCAAGGGCTATATATTCGCCTTTTTCTTTGCCCGTTGGTAGCCCGACGTAGGACTTCAACATTCTAAGAGACGAATCGTCCGGGTTATTAAGGCCGCGTTTTAAGTCATGGCGAAAGGCCGCCGCTATTTCTTTTAACTCGTCGGCACTCACCGTAAATTCGCCGATAATATCGCGTACTTTATTCTCGTCAAACATTATCTTTACCTCCGTTTGGCAAATTCTTTTTGATTAAAACCCTCGTTATGCGCGGGCCATCCATTTCTTCCACAAAAAATGTGTTGCCCGCATAAGCCGACATCTGCCCAAGGCGCGCATCGCCGCCCACGCGGTCATTTAGCCAACCGCCCACGGTATCGACGCTGTCCTCGTCAATTTCGATGCCGACAAAATCATTAAGTTCGTCGAGCAGAACTTTGGCATCTACAGAACAAACTCCGTCGCCTCGCTCTTCTACAGGCGCTCGCTCCTCGTCAAATTCGTCCTGAATGTCCCCTACTATTTCTTCGATAACATCCTCAATGGTGGCCATGCCCGCCGTGCCGCCATATTCGTCAACCACGATGGCAAGCTGGCTTTTCTCCTGTTGCATGGTTTTTAGAAGTCGCGACACATCCATGCTCTCCGGCACGACCAAGGCGCGACGCGCCAATCGCTTTAGGTTTATCTTTTTTCCTTGATAAAATGCCCGCATAAAATCCTTAACGTGCAAGAAACCTACAATGTGGTCTTTGTCTTCCACGCAAATGGGGTAACGGGTAAGTTCCTCCGCGAAAATAACCTTGATGTTTTCCTCTAAACTGTCATCAAGGTACAGGCAAATCATATCCGTGCGGGGAACCATAATCTCGCGGACAGTTCGTTGTGTAAAATCAAAAACATTGTCCACAAAATCCACTTCCGTGTCGTCAATAAGCCCTTGCTTATGGCTTTCTTCCACCAAGATTCTTATTTCTTCCTCGGTGTGCGCTTCGTCGGCATCGCCGCCCATGTCGTAGCCCAAAAATTTCATGACTGCGTTTGCCATATGGTTTAACAGCCACACAAAGGGGTGCATCACCTTCTCGAAAATCAACATGGGCAAAGCCACGTTAAGCATTATTTTTTCAACATTTTGTATCGCCATGGACTTTGGGGTAAGTTCGCCCAAAATGATATGCATTGAGGTGATAAGGGCAAACCCCAAAGCCAAACTGATGGTATGCCCTGTGCTTTCGGCCATGCCGGCAGCATCGGTGAGAGGAAGTATCAGCCGCGCCACAAAAGGTTCGCCAACCCAACCCAAACCCAAGGAAGCCAAGGTGATGCCAAGTTGCGTCACCGACAGAGAAGCATCAAGCCTGTCGGTCAGCCGCTTGGCGTAGGCGGCCTGCTTGTTGCCTTCGTTTATCAGCGTTTCAAGCCGTGACGGGCGAATTTTTACGCAGGAAAACTCCGCCGCCACGAAAAAACCGTTCATGAATATCAAAAATACTACCAACAAAATCCGTAGCAATATGTCAACGGTGTCCAAACAGCAATTCCTCGCTTTGCGTCATCATTTAGCCGGCATGATTACAATGTGCGCCGGCAAATTTGATGCTCCCGGCGGCGAATACTCAAACATAAGGGTTTTGTCTCCGCCGTATACGCCAAGGTCGGCCAGCTCATGGAACTTGCTGATTACAAATTGCCCCTTTTGGGCGTATTTGTAAACGGTATCACGCGCCGAACTTGACATATTGTCGCCGAAAAATCCTATAGCCGGCGTTTTGATAAGCTGTTTTTTTAACCCACTCACGGCGTTCACCGCGCCGGCGTAAACACCGCCCAACGGCGACAGGTAAAGTTGCGCTTTGCTCTTTTCCCGTATCGGCAGATAAATTCGGTACAAGACCCCGTAATTGCCATAGTTTACAGCTTCGCTGCCGTCTGTTGCATCAATTCCCCGTTTGTAGCGGTCAAATTCGTTGTCGCCTATCGGTACAAACACGATGCCGTCTTTTGTCGGTTCATAACTTTTAACAGCTGTCATAATTCTGTCAGCACCCTTAAAAGTGCCACGCAACCGCTGTTCGTCCTTGGGAAGAACTTTGGCGATTTTCACAAATTCTGCGGGATTGTCCTTTTTGTCGCACATAAGGACGCTGACTTTGACGGGGCGATTGACCGAAAAATCGTAAACGCCGTAAACCAATTCACCGGGGCGAATAATTGTTTTGCCCATGGACTTATCAAGAAGTTGCCCGTGATTTGCTTCAATCGTCAAAATTTCCTTGCGATTGTCGGCAAAATAATTTTTTTGAACCGACTTGCCCACGTGCAAAAAATATTTGTTCGGCGTGGCGGTTGCCCTTCGCGTTATCGTCACCGTTGCCGCTTCGCTACCTTCGCGCTCAAGAAACACGGCTATTTTTTTGGGCGCATTGGTGTCGTTGAGATGATAATACAACACCCGAACGTTCCCTGTTACGGTGTCGCGGTAAAGTATGCCGTTTTTATTCACATACTCGGGGCTGTCGGAAAACAGGAGCGTCCCCCCCACATCTCTTTGGGTTACAGGCCAGCGGTTCATCACCGCATAGTCGCCGCCGTATTCGGCTATGGTATCCGCTGCTGCATTTGCCGCGTTTGCCGTGTTTCCCGCCCATACGCCCATAATTAAAGTTGCTGCGGCAGCAACTATTTTTTTTATATTTTTCATCTGTTGTCGTACATTTTAGCGTAATAATCGCGATATTCGCCGCTAATGATGTCCTCCCACCAAGACTTATGCTCAAGATACCACTTAATCGTCAGCTTTATTCCGTCGGCAAATTTCGTTGTCGGTTGCCAGCCAAGTTCCGTCATTATCTTCGTCGGATCTATGGCATACCGGCGATCGTGGCCTTTCCTGTCCGTAACGTGTTCGATGAGGGTTTCGGACCTATTTAGTTCTTTCAGGATTATTTTTACCACGTCGATGTTTCTTTGCTCGTTGTGACCGCCCACGTTATACACTTCACCCTCTTTGCCCTTTTGCAAAATCATGCTTATGGCCGCGCAGTGATCTTCCACATAGAGCCAATCCCGCACGTTCAGCCCT
This sequence comes from uncultured Selenomonadaceae bacterium, assembly GCA_905236785.1. Taxonomy (GTDB): domain Bacteria; phylum Bacillota; class Negativicutes; order Selenomonadales; family Selenomonadaceae; genus CAJORE01. The sequence continues at coordinate 697 of CAJOQC010000143.1, read as the reverse complement.
TCGCCGTAAACGGGCAATTTCTTGTCGTGAAGCGCGTTTATAATCATCAGGGGAATGAGTTTTTCGGGGAAATGATACGGCCCATAGTTGTTGGAACAACGGGAAATGGTCGTCGGCACACCGTAAGTTCGATGATATGCCGACACCAACAAATCAGCCCCAGCCTTTGATGCCGAATAGGGGCTTGATGTGTGCAGATTGGTTTTTTCCGTGAAAAACATATCCGGCCTGTCAAGGGGCAAATCGCCGTAAACCTCGTCGGTGGATACTTGATGATAACGCTTTATGCCGTACTTGCGGCAAGCATCCAACAAAACCTGAGTTCCCAAAATGTTGGTTCGCAAGAAAATCTCCGGGTTTTCGATTGAGCGATCCACATGGGACTCGGCGGCAAAGTTTACGATTATATCAGGCTTTTCTTCTTCAAAAAGCCGATACACCGCCTCGCGGTCGGCAATATCGCCGCGCACAAAGACGAAATTTTTATTTTCGGCGGCCTCCTTCAGTGTTGCCATATTGCCCGCATAGGTCAGGGCATCGTAACAAATTATTTTGTCGGCGGGGCGGGTCTTCAGCATATAATAGACAAAATTGCCACCGATAAACCCCGCGCCGCCTGTAATAACTATATTCATAAATTTCACGCTCCTTTATTCATTTGAACTCGACGAACTCATCTATCCTTGCGCCGCCTTTT
>CAJOQC010000142.1 GCA_905236785.1 uncultured Selenomonadaceae bacterium | reverse complement strand
ACTACGCTTCGTCGTCATTCCTTGTCTGCCGAAAAAATCCCTCGGCAATGGCACGAACTCATTTATGCAGTGTTTCCTTAAAAATGTTTTTGAAATTTTCCGAAAACGTGCTATAATAAGCAAAGTTAATTTCCGTGCGGCGAATATGCCGCCATAATTTGAGGAGGAAACATAATTATGAAAGTAACAGTTGTCGGTGCCGGCAATGTCGGCGCAACCGTGGCCAATGTTCTTGCCGCCAAAAATTTTTGCAGCGAAGTTGTTTTGATTGATATTAAGGAAGGTTTGTCCGAAGGCAAGGCAATGGACATCATGCAGACAGCGCACATTCTTAATTTCGATACAACCGTAACGGGCGCAACCGCCGCAATCGGCGACGAAAACGGCTACGCACCCACGGCAGGTAGCGATGTTGTGGTTATCACCTCCGGCATTCCCCGCAAGCCGGGTATGAGCCGCGAGGACTTAATAGGCACAAATTCCAAAATTGTCGGCGGTGTGGTTGATCAGGCTTTGAAATATTCGCCGAACGCAATATTCATCATTATCTCGAACCCCATGGACGCTATGACCTACCTCACGATTAAAAACTCCAAACTCCCGCGCAATCGTGTTATCGGCCAGGGCGGTATGCTCGACAGCAGTCGTTTCCGTTATTTCCTCTCGAAGGCTTTGCAAAAGGCCGGCTACCCCGCAACTCCGACGGATATTGACGGCACGGTTATCGGCGGTCACAGCGACAAGACCATGGTTCCTTTGGTGAGCCTTGCTACCTATCGCGGCATTCCCATCACTAATTTCCTTGACGATGCGGCCATTACCGACGCTGTTGAGCAGACGAAGGTGGGCGGCGCGACTCTTACGAAACTTCTTGGCACTTCCGCTTGGTATGCGCCGGGCGCAGCGGCTGCCGCCATGGTGGAGGCGATTGCTCTTGATGCAAAGAAACTTATGCCTTGTTGCGTGTATCTTGACGGCGAATACGGCGAAAAAGACCTTTGCATCGGCGTACCCGTTATCCTTGGCAAAGACGGCATGGAAAAAATTGTTGAAGTCAAACTTGAAGGCGCGGAAAAAGACAAGTTTGCCGAGAGTGTTGCGGCGGCTCGCGACACCAACAGCAAATTGGGCGATGCTTTGAAGTAAGATTATAATTTATAAATCAAAAAAAGCCTACGGGGCGATACACTCCGTGGGCTTTTATTTTTGAAAAATAATTTGCCCGCAACCTCCGCCTTCGTTGACGCAACGCTCTAAAGCGGCTATAATAACCGACGTAACTTTTTTATTTTTGGGAGGCAAGTTTTTTTAATTATGAGTGTTACCGTCAATGAAAATATAAGAAACGTGGCGATTATCGCCCACGTCGATCACGGCAAGACAACTTTGGTTGACTCCATGCTCCGCCAAAGCCATATTTTCCGCGCCAACGAGCAGGTGGCCGAGCGGGTAATGGACTCCGGCGACCTCGAACGGGAGCGTGGCATCACCATCTTGTCCAAAAACACCGCCGTCATGTATAACGGCGTAAAAATAAACATTGTGGACACCCCCGGCCATGCGGACTTCGGCGGCGAAGTGGAGCGGGTCCTCAACATGGTGGACGGTGTTTTGCTTCTTGTGGACGCTTTTGAAGGCCCTATGCCCCAAACAAAATATGTGCTGAAAAAGGCGTTGGAGCAAAAGCTAAAGCCCATAGTTGTCATAAACAAAATCGACCGCCCGGACAGACGTGTGGATGACGTGTACGACGAAGTTTTGGAGCTTTTTATGGAGCTAGATGCCGACGACGAGCAGCTTGATTTCCCCGCCGTGTACTGCGCCGCCCGCGAAGGCATCGCCAAACTCTCCATGGACGAAGAAAGCGACAACCTAAAACCCCTCATGGACACGATTATAAAGGAAATCCCTGCGCCCAAGGGAGACCCGGATGCGCCGCTTCAAATGATGGTGACCACCTTGGAGCCGGACGAATATGTGGGGCGGGTGGCAATAGGCCGCATCATTCGCGGCACGGCTCGCCCGGGGCAAAACGTCACCCTCATGGGGGCAGACCAACCCATAAAGGCGAAAATCGGCAAAGTGTTCGTCTATCAAGGCTTGGGTCGCGTTGAAACGGAAGAAGCCGCCGCCGGGGAAATAGTCGCGCTGACGGGGCTTAACGACGTCAGCATCGGCTACACCGTGGCCGACGCGGATAAGCCGGAGCAACTCCCCATGATAAACATTGACGAACCCACATTGTCCATGACCTTTGGCGTAAACACAGGACCTTTCGCCGGGCGCGAAGGGCAATTCGTCACCAGCCGCCACATTCGCGACCGCCTGTTTAAGGAAGTGGAAACGAACGTGGCTTTGCGGGTGGAGGAAACGGACAGCGCGGATGTCTTTAAGGTGTCGGGGCGCGGCGAACTGCACCTTTCCATACTCATCGAACAAATGCGCCGGGAAGGCTACGAACTCCAAGTGGGGAAGCCGGAAGTGGTGTACAAAACCATCAACGGGCAAAAATGCGAGCCTATGGAAAACCTCACGGTGGAAGTACCCCAAGAATACATGGGTACGGTTATGGAGTCCCTTGGCACGCGCAAGGCGCAGATGCTGGGCATGACGGAAGTGGCGGGCTATATGCGCATGGAGTTTTCCATTCCCGCCCGGGGGCTTATCGGTTTCCGCTCCGAGCTTCTCACCAACACGAAGGGCAACGGCATAATGAACCATGTGTTCCAAGGCTACGTCCCCTACAAGGGCGACATACCGGGGCGCACCCGCGGTTCTTTGGTGGCCTTCGAGCAGGGGGAAACCACGGGCTACGGCATATATACCCTGCAGGATCGTGGCACAATGTTCATTTCGCCGGGGCAACAGGTTTACGAAGGCATGATTGTGGGGGAAAATTCCCGGGAGATGGATATGGACATCAACCCATGCAAGGAAAAACACGTTTCAAATATGCGGACTTCCTCCTCCGACGAAGCAATTCGCCTTGTGCCGCCGCGTATACTTAGCCTTGAGCAAGCATTGGAATACATAAACGAAGACGAACTTGTGGAGGTAACGCCCCAGAGCATTCGCCTCCGTAAGCTCGTCCTTGATCGCACCACCCGCGGCCGCGCCGCCAAAAACGCCAGGAAGTGAGAATTTGATGAAAGAAACCGCAGAATCTGTTGTCGTCCTTGACTTTGGAGGGCAGTATAACCGCCTTATCGCCCGCCGCGTAAGGGAAAACAATGTTTATTCCGAAGTTTTCCCCTATACCCTTTCCCTTGAGGAAATAAAGAAAAAAAATCCCGCGGGCATAATTTTGACCGGCGGGCCGAACAGCGTGAACGAAAAGGATGCGCCCCTTTGCGCCAAAGAGATTTTTGAACTCGGTATTCCCGTCCTTGGCATCTGCTACGGGGCGCAGGCCATGGCAAAGATTTTGGGCGGCGAAGTGACCCACGCCGACGTGAGCGAATACGGGCGCACGGAAACGGAAATTGTGGCGTCCTCGCCCCTGTTCGACGGCGTCGGCGGCAAAACCGTCTGTTGGATGAGCCATACGGACAAAATCGCCCAACTGCCGCCGGGGTTCACCGTTACCGCCAAAACGGCAAATTGCCCCGTGGCGGCCATGGAAAACGGGGCAAAAAAACTCTACGCCACCCAGTTTCACCCGGAGGTACTCCACACCGACGAAGGAAAAACCATGCTGAAAAACTTTGTCCTTAACGTCTGCGGCGCAAAAGGGACTTGGCAAACGGAGTCCTTTGTGCAAACTTCCGTAGAAAGTCTGCGGGAGAAAATCGGCGGCGGCAAGGTGCTTTGCGCCTTGTCGGGGGGCGTGGATTCGGCGGTGGCGGCGGCTCTTTTAAGCCGCGCCGTGGGAAAACAGCTCACCTGCGTCTTTGTGGATCACGGGCTTATGCGAAAGAACGAAGGCGAAGAGGTGGAGGCGGTTTTCGGCGCGAAGGGCAATTTTGACCTAAACTTTATCCGCGTCAACGCCGCCGAACGGTTTTATTCGCGGCTAAAGGGCATAACCGACCCGGAGGCGAAACGAAAAACCATCGGCGAAGAATTTATTCGCGTTTTTGAGGAAGAGGCCAAAAAAATCGGCGCGGTGGATTTTTTGGTGCAGGGGACGATTTACCCCGACGTTATTGAAAGCGGCCTTGGCAAAAGCGCGGTGATAAAGAGCCACCACAATGTTGGCGGCCTGCCGGATTATGTGGATTTTAAGGAGATAATAGAGCCTCTGCGGTTGCTCTTTAAGGACGAAGTTCGCGCCGTGGGCAAAGCCTTGGGGCTGCCCGGCTGCTTGGTGAACCGCCAGCCCTTCCCCGGGCCAGGGCTTGGTATTCGCATAATCGGCGAAGTCACCGCCGACAAGGTGAAAATTTTGCAGGAGGCGGATGCCATTTACCGCGAGGAAATAGACAATTTCGGCGTCGCCCCGGAACTTGGGCAGTATTTTGCCGCCCTCACCAATATGCGTTCCGTGGGCGTAATGGGGGACGGGCGCACTTATGATTACGCCGTCGCCCTTCGCGCCGTAAAGACCGACGACTTTATGACCGCCGAATGTGCCGCCCTGCCATGGGAAATGCTCCACAAGACGGCCAACCGCATCGTCAACGAAGTGAAGGGCATAAACCGCGTGTTGTACGACTGCACCGGCAAGCCCCCCGCCACCATTGAATTTGAGTAAAGGAAGAAAAACCGCTATCCCTTGCGTGGTGAGGGATAGCGGTTTTTTGAGCGGGTGAAAGGTACTAAAAACGTTCTATTTTTTTCTTGAAGTGAGTTTTTCAAGTTTTTTCGCAAGTTCCTCTTGTTTGTTTGGGTAGAGGTGGGAATAGGTCTGCAAGGTGGTTTGTATTTTCTCGTGTCCAAGGCGTTCTTTTATGAGGAGCGGGGAGCAGCCCATTTCGATAAGCAGGGAGGCGTGAGAGTGTCGGAGGTCGTGAACACGAATCCGACGCACGCCAGAGAGCTTGCAGCCTCTTTCCATTTCATGCTTCAAATAGTGCTTTGTCACATCGAAAAGCCGCTCTTTCGGTTGCGGCTCATAGATGGCGGCAAGGTATTCCCGTAGAACATCGAGGAGAAAGCCGGGGAGGGTAATTGTCCGAATGCTTTTTTCCGTCTTTGGTCGTTGGATAAGGTCTTGCCCATTGAGGCGCGTATAGCTTTTGTCTATGTGCAGGGTCTTTGCCTCAAAGTCTATATCCTCCAGCGTGAGGGCGAGAAGTTCCCCACAGCGGCAGCCCGTCCAAAACAGGAGACTAAAAGCGGCCTTTGAGGTCGGTTTGTCAGAAACGGCCTTCAAGAAGTTCTCAAATTCCTGCCGTGTCCAGAAGTCTACCTTGTCGGCGTTCTGTTTTCCGATACTCCCGGCAAGGCGGGCAGGATTTGAGGGCAGTTTATAAAATTTCATGGCATAGTTGAAAATTGCTGATAGTTGAGCGTTGACGGTTTTCAGATAGGTTGGGGCGTATTGCCGGGGCGCGGTCTTTTCGTCCTTCGCGCTGTGTCCCGGCTTATATTCTGCCTCCAGCAGTTCATTTTGCCATTTTCTCACTTGCGCGGGCGTGATT
>CAJOQC010000141.1 GCA_905236785.1 uncultured Selenomonadaceae bacterium | reverse complement strand
GGCTTCGTCGACGGGAGGAGGCATCAGCCCGCAGGGCTGACGGAGGGAGTTTTTGGAGGATACCTTAATTGTGTTCCATTCTCGATAAAATTTCCTCTGCGTAGGGGTCTAACAAATCGGCATCGCTTGTGATGTCGTTTGCCAAGACGCAATTTTTGCAAACGGGATGCAAAAAACGATTGCCCCTAAGGTGCATTTTCAAAAAGTTCATTCTGCATACCCCCCCCATATATTTTTGAGAGAGTTTTCCTTAATGTCCCCGTAAATTATATCGTTTGGCTGGTCGCAACAATTTGCCGCAACTTTGCCGTCCACGGTAACGCGCAGACGATAGAAGGGGCGGTGGCACACCTTGTGCATTTCTGTTTGCTCTATGTTGCCGCGTCCGTTCAGTGAATTTTTCTTTATGGATTTATCCACTTCGTCATAATTGACGTGGGCGTATATGGGCAAAATATGTTCCACAAAAATGCTGTCTGCCATATCGGCAAACATTTCTTCAAATTTCTTTTCGCCGTCGGGAATATTTTTTAAGGCAATATCCGCTATTTTCATGCGAATTTTGCAACCTTTGCTATTTTTATGCAAATAGCGAAGGTTGTCAAGGAATTTATCAAAATCAATCTTTGCGCCGCATATCCTGCGGTAGGTTTCCTCGTCAAGCCCCTGTAAGGAAATACGGATGGTGTCCACTCCCGCCGCCAATATTTTGTCTATGACTTTTGGCGTAAACAACGCGCCGTTGGTGGTGAAATTTATTTTTTCACAAATCCGGGCGCGGCGTATTTCGGCAATCATATCGGCCAAGTTTGGGTTGCAGAGGGGTTCGCCAAAGGAATATGTTTCGATTAGTTTCACCTTTTGCGGAAATTCGGCAATGTTTTTTAGCACTTTGTCAAACAATTCCTGCGTCATGTTTGCTTCGTAAAGGCCGTGATTTTTCTTTGAATGGGCGCAATATACGCAACGAAAATTACACAGGGAGGAAACTTCAATGCCAATGTTATACGGGGTGGAGAGGGGCACAACATCCTTTAGAAGTGTTCGGTTTTCTTCGCGCCAATATTTTATTTTTGCCATAGTACATCCTATCTGTTCAATGTTTCCATTAAATCGACAACCCGACTGCTTGCGCCGCCGTCCTCCGCTATTCCCGTTCGTTTTATAAACTCCGCGCATTTTTTTGCGTAGGTTTTTTCGTCAAAGTTTAATATGTTTGCCGTCAATTCGTCGTTGTCGAAGGCGACGGGAAAGGGTATCTCGTCAAGGGGAAACATCAATTTTCCTCGGTCGGCTATGTATTCTTTTAAGTCGTCGGCATAGATAAAGCCGTATTGCCCCGTGAGGAAGCCTTCAAAAATCGCGCTGGAGTAATCAGTTATAACGGCATCCGTCGCCGCCATAATTTCGTTCATGTCCGGCCGTCGGCTTACATCTATAAGGCGCGGGTTTTCCTTTGCAACGGGCATTTTGTCCGTTTTTGCCGCCAGTTGCGGGTGAAGGCGCAAAAATATGTACCATTCCCCGCCGAAACGCCGCATAAGCGCGTCAAGCAATTTGGCAAAATCAAGGGTCGATGCCGCCGTGTTCACGTTTCGCACGGTGCTTTGGCTGCCGCCCCTAAAGGTCGGCGCGTAGAGCAGAATTTTTGCCTCCAAAGGCAGGTGATACTCTTCGCGCAATAAAGCTCGCATGGTTTCCCGCCCGTTAAACAAAACATCGCAACGCGGCGTGCCCAGTGTTAAAATTTCGCCGTCATACACCAAACCCTGCGGCCAGGTGTCCTTGCACCACTCCTCGTTAAAATAACTCATATATGTTGCGCCGGCAAAAGCACCGCCTTGCTCAACTTCATGCTCAAGGGGAATACGGCGCGATATTTTTTCGCCATCCACAACCACAATGTCTTGAGCGTTGTTGGGGCAAACGTACAATTTGCCATCTGCCTTAATTAACGCTCCGTAATAGCCGCCGCCTACGTATTCAGACAAGTCGCAACAATGGGAAAACCGCAAATCGTCTTTAGGCGAATGCCACAGTTGATTGCCGTACACCATAAGCCAATCCCGGGGAATGAAATTCCAACACGTATTTACGCTTGCCGCCCAATCGTCCGGCTCGGGCGCATGGCAGAGCATATTGTTAAAATAAAAAATCGGCTTGCCGGCGACGCCGAACAAGGATGTTACGCTTGTCCCGGTGTCGCCTATGTACGCATCGGCAAGAGCAATGCTGACTTCAATGTCGCCCGTGGTGTCATAAATGCCAAAATCGTCGCGGATAAAATCGTCCCGCAGTTCTTCATAAAAGGTTAAATATTGAGGGCGCATGGTTTTCATCGTCGCTTCGAGCAAAGGATGAGGACGCCAAAGCAAGCAAATATCCGGGCGGTTCTTAAAAGTTTCAAAGACGTAGTACATTTTTTGCAAAAAGAACCGCACATCCCTTAACATATTGCCCAAGGTGGTGTTGTAAAAGTATACTTTTTTGCCGCCCATTTTTTCCTGCCATTTTGCGGGAGCGGGCGGCGGATTTTGGCACAGGCGTATAACTTTGTCGAACTTGGGCGAACCGAAGGGCAGAAATTTTTCGTCGGGAATGTTTTCGTCAAAAAAAGCGCGATATAGCTCGGATTGAATGACAATATAATCTACATTTATATAGGCAGGACACAGAGACTGCATTTCGGCCATGCCCCCCGACGTCGCGTAGTAGGGGATGTAAACCAAACAGTCGGTATAAAATTTCAGATTTCGCGAATAATACCGAGAATCCACCGATGTGACGAAATTTGAATCATCATATGGATTATGTATAACGATTATATCAGGGTGCATAGCCTTCAAATCGAATGTTTGCCAATTTTCGACGGGAACGTAATCGGGGTACTTGGGGGCGTCGCAATGCCATTCGCGAGCCGAGCCGTCGGAGTTCCTGTCGGCGTAAGGTATCGGCACGACGAAAAGTTCGCAGTGTTCGCTGTCCTTTTTTGCCGCCAGCCAAAGGGATTCCATGCTGTCCCACATAGTAACATTATATGGCAAAAAAACTATGACCTTTTTTCCCGCCGTCATGCCACGCACCTCCGATAAATTCAAATTTTATCGCAAAAAAAAGCACTTATCGCAAAATACAACTTTTCCGTAGCTTTCGCGATAAATTCCAAAGTCTTTGTGTTCGCCGAACAATACTTTTACGAATACTTTTCATCTTTAATATTTGATGAAATAATATACTATACATTTCCCGGTGTCAATAGTAACGCCGCCATAAAAAAAAATTGACGATAGCCGCAAAATTGGGCTATAATAGCCCTGCTGTTTGCGTGAAATTCGCGGCGCAAAAATATTACCCGAGTATCGGTTGAGGTGAAAAAATGGAATTTGGGGAAGGAAAAATTGTTCCCGTAAATTTGGAAAACGAAATGCGTACGTCGTATATCGACTACGCAATGTCGGTTATCGTCTCCCGCGCTCTTCCTGATGTGCGCGACGGGCTTAAACCCGTCCATCGGCGTATACTCTACGCCATGCAAGAGGCGGGCATGGGTTCGACGAAACCATACAAAAAATCGGCGCGTATCGTCGGTGAGGTTTTGGGTAAATATCACCCCCACGGCGACAGCTCCGTATATGATGCCATTGTTCGTATGGCGCAGGATTTTTCCATGCGCTATATGTTGGCGGACGGGCATGGAAACTTTGGGTCGGTGGACGGCGACCCGCCGGCGGCTATGCGTTACACCGAAGTCCGTATGTCAAAAATATCCGAGCTTATGCTTGCCGATATTGAAAAAGACACGGTGGAATTTGTCCCAAACTATGACGAATCCCTAAAAGAGCCGTCGGTGCTTCCGGCTAAGTTCCCGCAGCTTTTGGTGAACGGCACATCGGGCATCGCCGTGGGCATGGCCACCAACATTCCGCCCCACAATATGCGCGAAGTCATTGACGGGGTGTTGCTCCTAATCGAACGCCCCGACGCATCCATCGAAGAATTGATGCAAATCGTAAAAGGGCCGGACTTCCCCACGGCGGGGCTTATTTTGGGCACGTCGGGCATTCGCGACGCGTACATGACGGGGCGCGGCTCCATAAAGATGCGGGCAAAAGCCAAAATCGAAGAAATGAGCAACGGCAAACACCGTATTGTGGTGACGGAACTTCCGTATCAGGTGAACAAAGCGCGTCTTATCGAAAAAATTGCCGCCTTGGTGCGGGAAAAGACCGTTGACGGCATAACCGAACTGCGGGACGAATCCGACCGCAACGGCATGAGCATCGTCATCGAACTGCGGCGGGACGTGAATGCCAATGTGATGCTTAATCAGCTCTACAAGCACACGCAACTGCAGGAAACCTTCGGCGTTATCATGCTGGCCTTGGTTGACGGCAAGCCGCAAATTTTGAACTTAAAGGAAGTTCTCCACTATTATCTAAAGCATCAAGAGGACGTTATTACCCGCCGCACCAAGTACGAGCTGAACAAAGCCGAGGCGCGGGCGCATATTTTGGAGGGCTTGAACATTGCCCTCGATCATCTTGATGCCGTTATCACCACCATTCGCGAGAGCCGTACGGCAGACGTAGCCAAAGAGGCGTTAATGGGCGGCTTCAAGCTGACGGAAAAACAGGCGCAGTCGATTTTGGAATTGCGGCTTCAACGCTTGACGGGGCTTGAACGGGAAAAAATCGAGCAGGAATATCAAGAAACCCTAAAAGCCATCGAGGAATACAAGGAAATTTTGGCGGACGAAAATAAAATTCTTGCCATAATAAAAAGCGAGCTGACCGAAGTAAAAGAAAAGTACGGCGACGACCGCCGCACCAAGATAACCGTTGACAGCTCTGATATTGCTGTGGAGGATTTAATTGCCGACGAGGACATGGTGATTACCCTCACTCACAACAATTACATCAAACGTATGCCCCTTAACACTTATCGCACCCAAAAACGAGGCGGGCGCGGCGTGACGGGCATGGGGACAAAGGAAACGGATTTTGTCGAAAATATCCTCATCACCACCACCCATCAAACGGTGCTGTTCTTCACCGGGCGCGGGCGAGTGTTCTATCTAAAGTCCTACGAAATACCCGAAGCCGGCCGCCAAGCCAAAGGCACGGCGATTATAAATCTGTTGCAGCTTGATAAGGGCGAAAAAATCACGGCGGTTATCCAAGTGAAGAACTTCGACCCGACAAGTTATCTGTTTATGGCAACGAAGAAAGGCATTGTCAAAAAGACTTCATTGGCAGAGTTCGGCAACATCAGGAAAGTCGGGCTGAACGCCATAAACCTTGACGACGATGACGAGCTTATCGGCGTAAAATTCACCGACGGCAAGCGCAAAGTCATGCTTGGCACAAAGAACGGCATGGCGATTGCCTTTGACGAAAGCGACGTCCGCGCCATGGGCAGGGTAGCCCGGGGCGTAAAGGGCATAACCCTGAAAGACGGCGACGAAGTGGTGGGCATGGTGAACCTCCACAAGGATTGGGATATTTTGTCCGTGACGGCCATGGGCTACGGCAAGCGCACCCCCGTTGACGAGTTCCGTTTGCAAACACGGGGCGGCAAGGGGCTTATCGCCCTAAAGGTAACGGAGCGCACCGGCGACGTTATCGGCATAAAGGCAGTAAAACCCGATCAAGAGCTTTTGCTTGTAACCACGGAAGGCATCATCATAAGAACCAACATTTCGGAAATTTCCGTGCAAGGGCGAAACACCCAGGGAGTAACGCTGATGCGAACAGGCGAAAACGATTCGGTTATTTCCTTGGCCACCATGGATCAAAAAAGCGAATGAACGAATGAATGTTATCGCGCAAACTAAAAGAGCAACCCCAAAGGGGTTGCTCTTTTAGTTTGCAAGCACATAAACCGTAACGCCGCGGCGACCGAATTGCATCGCTTCGCCGTAATCTTCCATGCATAAATCAATCTTGTTCCCCACGATTGCGCCGCCGGTGTCCGCCGCAACAGCCTCGCCGTAGCCGGGGATATAAAGCCGCGTACCCAAGGGGATAACCGCAGGGTCAACCGCCGCAACGCCGTAAGTGGCGGGTATGCCGCTGGCCGTTATGCCGCTGCCGCCGCCGTCGCCGGGCAAATAGGCCGTAGCTTCCATATAAATGGAATCGTCGTAACGAACCGAACCGCGGCTCGTTTCAATCCGTGTTTCTCTTGCGCGTGCTTCCGCTTCTTGCTTCCTCGCAATAAGTTGGGCACTGTCGTTTAATTTCACGGTCATATCTTTTGCAACAGGCTCGTTAAAACCTACGGAGGCTTCAAAGTCATCCGTGTAATAACCGGCTTCGTTCAAGGCTTCGCCCACGGTTTGGCAACCGGTCATAATGGTTTTTGTTTCGCCGTTATATTCTATATTAAGGGGGACTGCGCGATAAACGATAAGTTTCGTTTTGTTCCCGTCCTTTTGATACACATACTCGTCGTTGGCATTAAGCGTAACGCCGGCTTTGGCAAAAATCTCCTGCGGAGTCGTAACGTTGGTGCGAATTGCAAAAGTTTTGCCGTCAACGGTCATCTCAACGTCGTTGATGTTGCCGTCGGTGAAACCAGTTCCAAGCATCATGAACGCACCCAATGCCAAGCTCAAAATAGCTTTCTTGCGGCCGTTGTTGCCCGCATTTTTTTTGTTTCTTCTGCTGCTTCGCATAAAACTCCTCCTAAAAATCTGCACATTGCCGACAATACGCAAGGCGACCGCTCCATCCATCGCAGTTTTACACACAGGGCGGTGACAACAAACATTCAGAAAATCTCGCCCGCATCTTGCCGTCAAAAAGGATTGTTATCATTTGTTGGGTATATTCTCCCATATTTTTCTGAAAACCCTATGAAAAAATATAAAATTGCGAAAAAAACGGCGGCAGCCTTGTAAAATCAAGGGCTACCGCCGATAAACAACGAGGAGGTTTTTCCTTTTCACCTGCAAATCTGAAACAAATTACCTATAATGAAGTTATTAAAAATATTTTCATGTTTTTCTTTTTTACTTGTTACCGTATATGTGATAATATTTGTTTTACGGAAAGTATTATCGACTATTTTTGGGGGGAATTTATGAATTACATTGGCTCAAAATATTCGTTAATTGACTTTTTGCAAGAAACAGTGAAGGGCGTTACCGGGATAAGAAAGGGTGCTGGTTATGTGTTTGCGGATCTTTTCGCCGGCACGGGCATAGTGGGGCAAACTTTCAAAGCCGCAGGCTGTAAAGTTATTGCCAACGATATTCAATACTATAGCTACAGCCTAAACAAACATTTTATCGAAAACGTCCCCAAAATGGACGACAGTTTGCTTAACCATTTGAACTCATTACCGCCGGTACGGGGCTTTGTATACATGAATTATTGCCAAGGCTCAGGCTCGGGCAGAAATTATTTTACCGACGAAAACGGCATGCTTTGCGATGCCGTTCGCGAAGAATTGGATAAATTGCGGCAAAAGGGCGATATTGACGAAGGTATGTATTTTTATTATTTGGCGAGCCTGATTAACTCCATAGATAAATACGCCAACACCGCTTCCGTTTACGGCGCATTCTTAAAACACATAAAAAAATCCGCGCAAAAACGTTTTGAACTTACCTTGCTTCCCGTTATTGACGGAGAAAAGGGCGAAGTTTACAACGAGGATATAAATGAATTGACCCGTAGAATATCCGGCGACGTCTTATACCTTGACCCTCCGTATAATGCCAGACAATATTGCGCCAACTATCATGTTTTGGAAACAATATCAAGAAACGACAAACCTATCCTTAACGGGGTTACCGGCCTTAGAGATTATTCGACGCAAAAAAGCAGGTTTTGCAGCAAGAGGACGGTGGCGGCGGCCTTTGACGATTTGATGAAAAACGCCAGGTTTAAGTATATTTTCCTAAGTTACAACAATGAGGGGCTTATGAGCCTTGACACTATAAAGGAAATTATGTCCCAATACGGAGAGTATTCTTTTTATACCAAAGATTATAAACGATTTAAGGCAGACAGGGAGGAAAATCGAAATATTTTAGCCGACGCTACCACCGAATATTTGCATTGTTTGGTAAAGAATTAAAAGAAAAAGAGAAAAAACTTTAATGTAAAAGTATATTTGTAAATATTTATTTAACAAATGGCAAATATCTAATTCATTGAAGTTTTTTCTTTTTCTCTTTCTTTGGTTCTTTCTTTCTCTTTTTCTTTTTTTCAAAAAAGAAAAAGAGAAAGAAAGAACTTAAAACAAATTCAAAGTTTTAAGCAAAAGCACCCAGCCGAATATGCTAAGGCAGGAGAGGGCGGAGGTGTACACCACGCAGTTGCCCGCCAAGTCCGCATCGCTGTCCATTTGTTGCGCCATGGCAAAGGAGGCCACGGCGCAGGGCGTGGCAAATATCGCCAAAAGAGTGACCAAGTCGATGCCGCGAAAACCTAGATACACCGCGACGGAGAGCATTACCCCCGGCACGATTAAAAGCCGCGCCGCAACGCAGGAAACAAGCTGCCGGAGATGATTGTGAAAAGAGCCGCCCTTAAAGGAGGCGCCCAAGATGATGAGAGCCACCGGGGTGGTGGCCGCCGCAATTTGCCGCACGGGTTTTAGCACCGCTTCCGGGAGCGGCACTGAAAGGAGCAACAGCCCCGCGCCAAACAACGCCCCCAAAATCATGGGGTTCTTGAGTACGTTTATTATTATCTTTGTCGGCGCAAATTTGCCGCCGCGAAAGGTCTCAAGGCAAAACACCGCCAGAACGTTATAAATCGGCACAATGACCGCAATCATCATGGTGGGTATGGCAACCGCCGCCGCGCCGAAGATATTATCCACCAAGGGGATGCCGATAAGCACAAAATTACTGCGGAAAATTGCCTGCACCATCGCCCCCCGCCGTTTGTTTTCCTTTTCAAGCTGCGGGATAAGGAGCATACAAAGAAGAAACACCGCCAACACGCCGCCCGCGCCGAACATTATAAGCGACGGGCGAAAAGTTTTGGATAGTTCGGTGGTATACATATTGTAGAACATCATGCAGAAGAAAAACACGTCAAAGACCATGCGGTTGACGTGTTTTAATTCTTCTTCGGTGAGCAACCGCATTTTTTTCACCAAAACCCCTGTCCCCATAAGCACAAAGAGGGGAACAACCGCGCTCACCGCCACTATAAAATTATCGTACATTCTCTGCGCCCCTCTTTGCCAACATATCCTTTAGGGTGCGCCACGCCAACACGGCGCATTTTACCCGCGCCGGCATATTGGCGATATTTTTTAGGGCGATTGCGTCCTCAAGCTCGGCAAGCTCCACTTCGTCGGTAATTTCCCGCTTTATCATGGACAAAAATTTTTCGATGAGGGTTTGGGCTTCTACCAGTTCGCGCCCCCGTAACAAGTCAATCATTATATCCGCCGAGGCTTGGGAAATGGCGCAACCTACGCCGGTGAAGGCCAAATCTTTTATTTTGCCCCCGTCGTATTCGATTTGCAAAGTGATGTCGTCGCCGCAACTTGGGTTATGCCCCCGCAATTCGTCGTCCGCCGCCGTTAATTGGCGGCGGTTGTCTTGGGCGCGGCTGTGTTCGTTTATAACGTCGGTGTAAATATCGTCGATAGCGCTCATTTTAACCCCATTACCCCCCGAACTTTTTTCAGCGCATCAATTAACCTGTCAATGTCCTCCGTGGTGTTGTATAAATAGAAACTGGCGCGGCAAGTGGCGTTTTGCCCCAAATATTTCATAAGGGGCTGGGCGCAATGATGCCCGGCGCGAACGGCAACGCCATGACTATCCAAAATCGTTGCCACGTCATGGGGGTGTACGTCTTTTACGTTGAAGGTGATGATGCCCGTTTTGTTCGCCCGCTCTTTGCAGCCGTACAACTCGATGAAGGGCAAATCCTTCAGTCGCGGCAAAGCGTAGTCAAGAAGCCCCTGCTCAATGGCGGTTATTTTGTCAAAACCCACTCCCGAAAGGTAATCAATGGCCGC
>CAJOQC010000140.1 GCA_905236785.1 uncultured Selenomonadaceae bacterium | reverse complement strand
GGGGACTTTGCTTGGCTCGTTGTATGCCTTTGGCGGTACAGTTTCTTGGATAGGGCGAAAAAAGCTGTATGGCGGCGAAAAAATTTCATGGCGGCAATATTTGCGGGAATTTTTGCCGATATTTGGCGGCGTGTTCGGCGAACAGGGCGCCGAGCGAATCGGCATGGTTCTTTACACAAGAATGGCGGCGCAGTTGGGCGCGGTACCATACGCCGTCCATGCCGTTTGCATGAATTTTTGCGATTTTTATTACAGTTTCGCCGGAGGTTTGGGGAAAGCAAGCATGGTTCTTTGCGGGCAATCCAAAGGCCGGGGCAATCTTAAGGAGTGGCGGCAATATGCCCATGTCGGTATGAAGTGGGCGTTTATTTTCTCCACGGTTTCTTTTGTCGGTACTTTTTTCTTTAGGGACAACATATTTTTGATTTATACAAACGAAGTCGAGGCGGCGGCTTTAGGCAGTGTTATTATGATTTTCGTGGCCGCGGCCGGTTACCCGGAAGCGCATGCTTTGGTTACGGCGGGAGTCTTGCGCGGCAGCGGCAAAACAGCGCAGGTTGCCGCTTATTCCTTCGTCAGCGTAACAATATTGCGCCCGATTATTACGGGCGTACTCATTTATCAGCTTGACATGGGGCTTGTCGGCGCGTGGCTTGCCTTATGTATTGACCAAAGCATACGGGCTGTTTGCGCGCATATTTTGTGGCGTCGTATTGCCGTTATTAACGAATAAGGGAGAGAACCGCCCCCAAAAAGGGGAAGGTTCTCTCCCTTAATTTATTGGGCATCTCTAAAAACTCGCTTTTATACCTCCTCCCGTCGGCTACGCCGACACCCTCCTCCAAGAGGAGGGCTGACGGAGGGAGTTCGTGTCTATCCGTGAACAGTAACAAAAATTTTTCTTTGCGAAAAATTTGATACCTGCGAACCATTGCCAAAAGAAACATTTTCCTATAGAATAATTTTGTAAAAGTATTTGCACAAGAAACGAATGGGATTGATTGATGACGTGAACGAAATTACTTTGGCGGCTTACGCAAAAATAAATCTTACCCTTGACATTTTGGGCAAACGTGACGACGGGTATCATGAAGTGGCCATGGTCATGCAGTCCGTGGGTTTAAGCGATACTGTGAACATACAAAAGGCGGCCGACGGCATCGGCCTCTCGATTGAAGGGGCGGATCTTTTGGCAGACGCGAGCAATTTGGCTCACAAAGCGGCGCGGCTCTTTTGCGACGAAGAAAACATAACAGGCGGCGTAAAGATAAATTTAATCAAAAAAATCCCCATAGCGGCGGGCTTAGCGGGGGGCAGCGCCGATGCCGCCGCCGTGCTGAAGGGAATGAACATTCTCTTTGAAAAAAATCTTTCCGCCCATGAACTTTGCCGCTTGGGGGAAAAAATCGGCTCGGACATTCCCTTTTGCATAAAAGGCGGGCTGTGGGAGGCCACGGGGCGCGGGGAAATTTTAACGAAACTTCCCCCCATGCCCAAAATATTTGTTCTGTTGGCGAAACCTCCCGTGGCTGTTTCCACCGCTTGGGCGTACACGAATTATGATGCCGCCCCCGCAAAAAATCACCCCGACAATGCGAGGATGAAAGAGGCTATTGCGGCGGGTGATTGGGAAAAGGCTGCGAAGTTTGCGGACAACGTTCTGCAAAGCGTCACCGAAAAGGAATACCCCGTAATCGGCGAGTACAAACGGCAAATGCTGGAGGCGGGGGCGTTGGCCGCCTTGATGTCCGGCAGCGGACCTACGGTGTTTGCGCTCTTTGATGATTATGAAAAAGCCGCCAAGGCGGCAAAAACCATGGGCGAAATTTGCCCGGAGGTTTTCCTTACAGTTACCGTGAACCCCGGGGAGGTTTTATGAACAGATTATTGCCGATAAATCTTGACAGTTGCCAACCATTGAGGGAAGCCGTCTGCGAGTCGTTGCGGGAAGCCATACGAAAAGGGGTTCTTCGCCCCGGCGAGCGGCTCATGGAGATACAGGTGGCCGACGAACTTGGAGTATCAAGAACGCCGGTGCGGGAGGCCATACGAAAACTTGAGCAGGAAGGCTATCTTGTAATGATGCCCCGTCGCGGCACTTATGTTGCAAATATGTCAATCCGCGACGTAAACGAAATTTTTGAGATACGCACCGCCCTTGAGTCCTTGTCGGGGGGCTTGGCGGCGGAGCGAATAACGGCGGAGGAGCTAGACAAACTGCAACGCCTTCTTGTCATAATAGGCGGCTGTATGAAAGAGGGCAACATGGAAAAAATTGTCGCCGTGGATATAGAATTTCATGATTTGCTCTATCAAGCGGCGCGAAACCAACGCTTGGTGGGCATAATCAGCAATTTAAGGGAACAACTGACACGCTTTAGAACCCTTTCCATGTCCTACCCCGGGCGGCTTGAGGCCACCCTTGAAGAACATAAGACCATGGTGGACGCCATAGCCAACGGCGACGTGAAAGAAGCGCGGCGGGCGGCGGAGCGGCACATGGAAAAAGCGGAGAAAACTCTCCTAAAGGCCATGCAGGTAAAAATGAAAATAGAAGCAAAGAGGAAAGAACAATGAGCGATTTAACGGCGGTTATTTTGGCGGCGGGCAAAGGCACAAGAATGAAATCGACTCTGCCGAAGGTGCTGCATAAAGTGGGGGGAAAACCCATGCTTATGCACGTTGTGGCGGCGGCCACAAAGGCGGGGGCGAAAAGAACCGTCACCGTGACGGGTTTTGGCGGCGAAGAAGTGGAAAAGGCTCTTGCGGGCAAAACGGAATTTGTGCGCCAACATGAGCAGCTTGGCACAGGACACGCAGTGTTGCAAACGGAAAGTTTACTAAAAGGCGAAAAGGGAACGGTGATTGTTCTGTGCGGCGACACGCCCCTTGTCACCGCCGATTTAATAAAAAAACTTTGCGCCGAGCATGAAAAGGCGGGGGCAAAGGCCACGGTGTTGACGGCAATCTTGCCCGATCCTGCGGGCTACGGGCGAATTGTGCGAAACGCCGACGGCACGGTGGCGAAAATCGTGGAGCATAAGGACGCGACGGAAGAAGAACTAAAGATTAACGAAGTAAACTCCGGCATTTATTGTTTTGCCGCCGACGCGCTTTTTGATGCTCTGCACAAAGTTACCGCCGACAACGCCCAAGGGGAGTATTACCTTCCCGATACGCTTAAAATCCTGCGGGAGGCGGGGGAAAAGGTTTGGGCGGCAACCACCGACGATGCCGACGCAACCATGGGCATAAACTCCCGCCGTCAGCTTGCCGAGGCGGAGAAAGTTTTGCGCCGCCGCAAGAACAATGAACTCATGGACGAGGGCGTGACAATAATCGACCCCGACACCACATTCATAGAAGCGGACGTAAAAATCGGCAAAGACACGATAATTCGCCCCTTCACTTACATTGAAGGCACGACGGTTATCGGCGAAAATTGCGACATTGGACCAAACTGCCGCTTGCAAAACATGAAAATCGGCAACAATGTAACGGGGCAATTTACCTACGCCCATGATGCGGTGGTGGATGACGGCGTTGTTTTGGGGCAGTTTGTCCACATTCGCCCGGATTCCCATTTAATGGAAAAGGTAAAAATCGGCAATTTTGTGGAGGTGAAAAATTCCGTCGTGGGCGTCGGCTCAAAACTGCCGCACCTTTCCTATATCGGCGACACCGATATGGGGCAAAACGTCAACATGGGCTGCGGCACAATCACCGTCAACTATGACGGCAAGACGAAATTCCGCACCAAGATAGGCGACAACGCCTTTATAGGCTGCAACTCCAACCTTGTCGCCCCCGTGGCCGTGGCGGACAACGCCTATGTCGGGGCAGGCTCCACCATAACCAAAGATGTGCCGGCCGATAACTTGGCGGTGGCGCGGGCAAGGCAGGTAAACATTGACCATTGGAAGGATAAGCGCAAATAATCTTCTCAAGCCTTCCCCTTGAGGGGAAAGCGGTCGCCTTTTGCCGTCGGCGAGAGGCGAAAAAAAACAAAAAACGTGTATTATTTAGGGAAGCAATGTATAAATGGGTTCGTGCCATTGCCCAAAAAAGACCCGGCAAGGACACGGAGGAATTATGCAGTGCTTACTTAGCAAGTTTAAGCAAGAAAACGGGAGGACTAAAATGACAACATCAGTAAGTAATTTATGCATCCTGTCGGGCAACGCCAACCCCGAACTGGCCAAGAAAATCGCCAAACACGTTGGCGTCGGCCTCATTGATGCGTATGTTGGTCATTTCAACAACGGCGAAACCCAAGTGATGATTTCAGAGAGCATTCGCGGCAAAGACATCTTCATCATT
>CAJOQC010000139.1 GCA_905236785.1 uncultured Selenomonadaceae bacterium | reverse complement strand
CTAAGAGGAGGGCTGATTTTAAGCCTCCCCTGAAAGGGGAGGTGGCAGCCCGCAGGGCTGACGGAGGGGTTTTTAGAGGTTACCTTTAATAGAACAATTTTCGGCGATTCCCAAAAATTGTTCCGTCGGCAGTTGTTATTTGGCAGGAAACTTACCTCCTATTGTCGAAAGTAGAAACGAACATCACAACAACTATCTTGGAGGCGGGATAAAATGGCGGTTCATGTTATTAACGAAGCAAGACGTTGTTTGCAATGCAAAAAACCCTTGTGCCGAATGAAAGGTTGCCCGGCGCAAACAAACATTCCCGAAATGATACGGCTCTTTTTGGCCGGCGAAATTAACGAGGCCGGCGCGATGCTGTTTGAAAACAATCCCATGTCTATATTTTGCTCGCTTGTCTGCGATCATGACAAGCAATGCGAAGGTAATTGCATACAGGGTCGCAAGGGAAGCCCCGTGCAAATTTCGTCTATAGAGCACTACATTTCCGACGCTTACCTTGACAAAGCGGTGCTTCCCTGCGAACCGCCCAAAAATCGGCGGGTTGCGGTGATAGGCGGCGGCCCTGCCGGAATTACCGTCGCGCTTAAGTTGGCGCAAAAAGGCTACCAAGTGACCATTATCGAACGTATGGACAAAATCGGCGGTATGCTTCGCTATGGCATACCCGAATTTCGTTTGCCGAAAAAAGCCCTCGATCGCTACCAAAAGAAACTGACTGAACTTGGTATTGCCATCCGCCCAAATACAACTTTGGGCGGCGCACTTCATCTCGACGATTTGTTAAACGACGGCTACGAGGCCGTGTTTATAGGCTCCGGTGCTTGGCGTCCGCGTCGATTGGGCGTAAAAGGCGAATCCTTGGGCAATGTACATTTTGCCGTGGATTATTTGCAAAATCCCGGCGTCTGCACCCTTGGAAATCGCGTGGCCGTAATCGGCGGCGGCAACACCGCCATGGACGCGGCGCGAACGGCGATTAGGCGCGGTAGCGAACACGTCACGGTGTACGTTCGTCGCACGGCTGTTTCGGCAAGTATCCGCGAGCTTGATTACGCTTTGGCGGATGGCGTTGATGTTGTTTATGGTATGGCAATTAAGGAACTGACGGAAAAAGGGCCTGTTTGCATACCGCGCACTTTCGACGACGAGGGAAATGTTATTGCCGAAGGCGAGCCGGTTCTTTGCGAGGCGGACAATATAATTATCGCCGCCAGCCAACAAGCCAAGGACAAAATTGTTCGCACAACCACCGGGGTTCATGTAACAGACCGCGGGCTTATCGAAGTAGACGAAGACGGACGCACCACCCGAGAAGGTGTTTTTAGCGGCGGCGACGTGGTATTAGGTCCGCGCACCGTGGTTTTGGCTGTAAAGGACGCAAAACATGTGGCGGATGCCATGATAAAGTACTTGGAAGAAAAAGCCGCCCGCGAGAACGAAGGCGGCGAGAGTTAAATGAACGAAGAAAAAAACGTAACGAACATTCATAACGAAGTTTTTGAACTTGACGGTAAAACAGAAGAACATACAAAACATACGCATGAACATGAACATTCTCACAGTCACTCGCAAAAAAGCGATGTGATGCATCGCTTAAGCACGATAGTAGGTCATGTCAACGGCATAAAACAAATGGTCAAGGATGACGTTGATTGTAGCGACGTATTGGTGCAGATTGCGGCGGTTAAGGCCTCATTTGCGGCAGTGGGGCGAATAATTCTCAAAGATCACATGGAGCATTGCATAGTGGAGGCCGTCGAACATAACGACCAAGAAGCAATATCAAGGTTCAGCCGCGCCCTTGATAAATTCATAACCTGACAAAGGGACGAAGAGCGAAAGTGACAAAGAAAATTGCGGCTGCCGTAAGAACTATGGATGCTCCCGCCGCCATATCAAAGTAATAAGCGAGTATCAATCCGGTAATTCCCGAAAACACGGCGATAACGACGGAATACAGTTGCCATTTCCTAACGCCGACGGCTATGTTGGCTGCGCCCGCTGCCGGTAAGACCAAAAGTGAATTTATGAGCAATATGCCGACCCATTCAATGCTAAGAGCAACGACGACCGCCAGCAAAAGGGCAAAGACGCTTTCGGCAAGCCAAGGCTTTATGCCTCGCCCCGCCGCTAATTGTTCGTTTACCGAAAGAAGCAACAGCGGATTAAAAAACAAAATCCACAATGCGACAACAACGACAAAAACTATTGACAACGCCAAGAGGTCGTCGGCGGTTATGCTGAGTAAATCGCCGATTAAAAAAACCGAATATTTATTAAATCCCCCCCCCGCCGACATCAGCATAATACCCAAAGCCACGGCGGCGGAGGAGAATACGCTGATGGTGGTGTCGGTGGAAGTTCCGCTTTTTCTTCTTATGAGTATTATGAAAAGAGCGAAGACCGCCGAGAAAATCATCAGCGAAATTCGCGGCGAAAACAAGCCGAGCATTACGCCAAGGGCGATGCCGGTGAATGCGCTGTGTCCCAAAGAATCGGCAAAAAAAGCCATTCTGTTGGCAACGACCATTGTTCCCAACATCCCCAAAAGCGGCGTTATCAAAAAGACCGCCAAAAAAGCATTTTTCATAAACGTATGGCCTGCCCATGAAAATGGCAGAATAACGTCCATAAAACCATAAATTACGTCCATAGATTCTTCCTTTTGTTTTGCAAAAACATGATAAACACCGCTCGTCGGGCAAATATGACGGGCGTTTTTTTTAGGAAGCACTGCATAAGGCAACCTCTAAAAACTCCCTCCGTCAGCCCTGCGGGCTGCCACATCCCTCCAAGAGGGAGGCTTAAATCAGCCCTCCTCTTG
>CAJOQC010000138.1 GCA_905236785.1 uncultured Selenomonadaceae bacterium | reverse complement strand
TCCGGCAAAAAGCGCCGCCTCTTCGCCGCCCACGCCGCCGCGTATTTCGACTATTACGTTCTTATCGTCGTTTTTGTCTTTTGGCAGGAGCAATATGGGTAATTCTTCGTCAAAAATTGTTTTTCGGCTTTGTCCGGCTTTTATCTCTGCGTCGATTAACGCTTTCATTTCCGCATCGTCGGTTTCAAGAAGCAAGGCTTTGTTTTCCGCAAGTTCAGCGACGATTTTTTTGTATTCGCGAATTTTTTCCGCAACGGGCAAAAGTTCTGCCATTTCCTTGTTGTATCTTTGCCATTTGTCAACGTCCGCCAACACTGCGGGGTCGCTCAACAAAGATTGCAATTCCATGTATTTGTCTTCTATCGCCTGTAATTTTTCGAGCAAAACGTCCTACTCCCGATTTTATAATGATTTCTCCCATACATGGAGATTTACGAAACATCATCGAACACGCAAGCGCAACATAACCTTATGGTTATACCGCCTGTGACAGAATTTCTTCTTCCGGCAAAACCGCCTTTAGCGACGCTATGGCAACTTCTACCATATCGTCTTCCGGTTCGCGGGTAGTGAGGTACTGAAGCCACAAACCCGGCAACACCGCTAAACGCGCCATTTTGTTTTGGGTTCTGCCGGCAAAACGAATTATTTCGTAGGAAATGCCCGCCACCACCGGCAACAGCAGAACACGGCTCAAAATCCTAAGCCACAAATCAGGCCAACCCAAAAAAGCAAACACGAATATGGACACGAGCATAACGATAAGCAAAAAAGCCGTGCCGCAACGTGGATGAAGCCTGCCGAACTGTTGCACGTTTTCTACGGTAAGTGGTTTATTGGCCTCGTAACAAAATATGGTTTTATGTTCCGCGCCGTGATACTTAAACACCCGCTCAATGTCTTTCATGCGGGATATTGCAAAAATATATATCAAAAAGACCAAGAGCCGCAAAAATCCCTCAAAGAGGTTTAGCATAACCGGGTCTTCACTAAGTCCATGAAACAGCTTGACCGCCCCTGTGGGTATCGCAACAAACAGCAACGCCGCCAAAACAAAAGCAAAAAATATGGTAATATAAAGTTCCTTGTCGGTTAATTCTTCGTCTTCGTCTCCGGCCATTTTTGCGGAAAAGGAAAGAGCTTTTATGCCCATCGTCAAAGATTCGCACAGCGTAACCACGCCGCGCAAAAATGGTTTCTTAAGAATCGGGAAACGATCGCTTAGCGAATTTATGTCTTTAACATCGACAGTTATCTTGCCGTTCGGCTCGCGAACCGCCGTCGCAACCTTGTTGCCGCCGCGCATCATTACGCCTTCTATTACTGCCTGACCACCTACGGTCAAAGGTTTATCCATACAAAAAGTCCTCTTTATCTTGCATTGCTCGCGAGCATAGCAACATCAAACAGAAAAACGGGGCAAAACGCCGCTAAGGGACATACACACTCCCCCGGTCGTCTTGCCCTTCGGATTTCACAGCCGTCAATCACTTGCCGTAACGTTTATTGAATTTTTCAATGCGTCCGCCGGCCTGCACGTCGCGCTGGCGACCGGTAAAAAACGGATGGCATTTGGAGCACACGTCAACACGCAACTCCTTTTTAGTCGAGCCTGTGGTGAAAGTATTGCCGCAACCGCAGGTAACTTTTGCCTCAAAATACTCGGGATGTATTCCTTCCTTCATTATATTACACCTCTCTATCGAGCCACATCCGAAAAGTTTTATTCTTTGCGTATGGCCAAAACATTCATGCGCCGTTCATTATAACACAGGACAAATTGCCCCGCAAGCTATTATGACAAAAAAGGTATGACTGTACTCCTTGTTGTGTATACATACAACTGTCATATTGCCTTTTTGAAAAAAAAGTCTATAATGTAACGGTATTAAATTGAAAAAATAACAGGAAGGAAGACTGTTCATGAACGAAACTGATTTGAAGGCTCTCGAATTGCATAAAAAACATCCCGGCAAGTTGGAAGTAAAGGCAACGGTGCCTCTTGCCGCCGCCGGAGATTTAACCCTTGCTTATACGCCGGGCGTTGCCGCGCCGTGTCTAAAAATAAAAGACAACAACGACGATATTTACGAATATACCGCCAAGGGCAACTTTGTGGCCGTGGTCACCAACGGCACCGCTGTTTTGGGGCTTGGCAACATAGGCGCAGGGGCGGGGCTTCCCGTTATGGAAGGAAAATCAATTTTGTTTAAGGGGTTTGCCGGCGTTGATGCCGTACCCATTTGTGTGGATAGCGAGGACGTTGACGAAATTGTCCGTACTGTGCAGCTTATCGCGCCTTCTTTTGGCGGGATTAACCTTGAGGATATTAAAGCTCCCCAATGTTTCGACGTGGAAACAAAACTGCGGAAAATTTTGGATATACCCGTTTTCCATGACGACCAACACGGCACGGCCATTGTTGTGAGCAGTGCGCTGATTAACGCCTTTAAGCTCATCGGCAAAAAATTTGAAGACGTAAAAATCGTTGTCAACGGCGCGGGTGCGGCGGGCATGGCGATAACTTATCTGATTCAAAAAATGGGC
>CAJOQC010000137.1 GCA_905236785.1 uncultured Selenomonadaceae bacterium | reverse complement strand
CTCTTGGCAATTTGCTCCCTTAGCATATCGTATTCTTCGTTGGGGTAGCGGTTAAAGGCCACTCGCGAAAGCCTGCCCATCAACCTGTCCTCCACGACGGGGGGCAAATTCATGGGAGCTTCGTTGGCGTTTACCTTTATCCGCCACGGTCTTTCAACCACATCGTAACTTGGCATTGTCGAAAGTCCCTTGCGATATTTAAGCATGGTTTACTCCTTATACTTTGGCTGCGTCGTCAATCAGCTTTATGACTTCGTCATAATTATAAAGCCCTTGGTCATTTCTTTTTATGCCCTTGAAATTTGGCGAAAATACCATGGGCGGGTTTTCCTTATTCAGAAGTTCCAGCTTCGTCAGTTGTTGCGTACTTTGGTAAACAAGGTTCACGTCGGCATAATCCTTGCCGTCGTCACCTTTAATTTTTTTGATTACCAGCATAACACCCAGGGGCGTTTTGGTTTCAATGCTGTTTGGCAGGCGGTAATCCTCCACCTGCAAAGCCGACAGCACCGTGGCAATATTTGTGTCATGGCCGCACAAGAAAGCAAATTTGCGTTCTGCCGCCGTAAGCTCTCCTTTCATCTCCCGGAGCAGAGGGCGGGCATATTCCCTTGATACGGCAGGGGTTTCAAAATGCAAATTTACCCCTATATACTGAAGGGCGGCTATGTCCTCCCAGTCCTTCGCGCTCATCTTATGCCCAAAGGATGCCGCTTTGCTGCCCCCGGTTTCGTAGTATTGCAACATCATGGCATCACTCGCTCTTTTGGCTTTGTGTATCATTCCGCGAACGGACAACAAACCCTTGTTGGCAACGGTGGTGTCATCGGTGGCGAAGGTTTTTACTTTGTTCTTGCGGGCAAATTCCGAATCCTTAAAATCCAAAACCTTGGCCGCCACTTCCGCCTCGCGGGAAAAACGTTCGCCGATTTTTTTGCCCCCGTCAAAGGAAGCAACCTCGCGGTCGATTTCCCGTTGCGCCTTGGCAGTGGGGTTTATTTTTACGTCGGCAAAGACGGGGTCGGACTCGTTTATGCCGGCATGATGTTCAATCGCAATGTCCGCCATCGGGCAAAAGCCCGCCGCAAAATATCGCGCCGTGGCAATGGTACGCTCGAAGGAATTTGCATAAAAGCGCACTTCCCCGGCTTTTGGCACATAATTCTCGTTGGGGAACAAACCTTCCTCAAGCAGCTCATCATGGAAATACCGCCCCATTATAGTTTCCGCCAAAGCTCCCTTGGGGGATAAATAACCCGCCTTTACCGTCCATTGATACCATTTGTGGGGGGTTAGCTCGTTCAATTCTTTGTCGCCCAGAGGAGCGCGTAAATTATGCCGCGCCAAAATCACGGTCTTTACGGTTTCTTGCGCATCTACCGTGGCAACAAAGGAGAAAACCGAAACTGCGGCAACAATCGCCGCCGAAATTTTTAGTTTAATACCGCTAAATTTCATAATATCAATCCTCTCTCACAAAATCGCCATCCTCGGCAACGCGCCATGTTTCGTCGGCAACCTCCGAGCCTTTAAGCACACGGTCAATGTTTTTGCCGTCGCTTTGTTCGTAAAATTCCTCTGCCGCCTCCCGCGCCATGCCGCCGGCCACCTTTCGGGAAATGAGCCGCTCCCGCAATATCGTGGCATCGGCTTTTATCATCACCGTATAATCGGCAAATTTGCGGGAATTTGCCCAGCGGGCTTCCTTTAGAAGCAACCAGTTGCCCTCAAGCAAAATAACGTCGCCGGAGGCTGTTTCGCCGTCAAAAACCACGTCGTGAATCTTGCGGCTGTATATCGGCCAGCTTACCTGTTCCTTTTCGGTAAGTTCGCGGAGTTTTTCGCCCAAAAGTTCCGCATCGAAAGTATCGGGCGCACCTTTTATTTTTTCAAGTGGAAATTTCTTGCCGCCCTCCTCAAAAAAATGTTCCCGCAAATATTGGGCAGTATGGTGAAAACCGTCAAGCCCCAAGGCTTGCAAATTGCCCAAGCTTTTTCGCTTCGCCAAGTCCTGCAAGAACAAGGTCAGCGTGGATTTGCCCACGGCGGGGGGCGCAACCAAGAACACTACAAGGCGTTTGCACTTTTCCTTTTGCATGGCAAAAAGTTTTTCTATGAATGGTTCAAACAAAGTTTCCACGGTGACATCGTTAAAACGCACCTTTTGCGTAAGGGAATTTACGGTCAGTTCATATTCTTTCCACATATCTACCTCCATACGACCTGCATTATCTCTTTGTAAAACACCGACAAATGTTCGATAAGTGTGTCAAGCATGGCATAAACCATATCGCCGTCGCTGTCTTTCCCAACCAAGGTTACGTCCAATATCAACGCGCCGTTGTCGTCAAAATAATACTTAAAGGCTTTGTAATGTTTGTTGGCGGCGGCGGCAAAACGCAAAATTTCAAGTTCGTTTGCCTCGGAAACCGCCTGCGGCACGACAACCACGCGAATTATTCCGTACACCGTCTTATCAAATATTATCACCGTGGGCAAGTAATTGCCGTGAATGTCAAGCCGCGAACGAAACAGGACGGTGTCCCATGTGTCATGGAGTTCCTCCACGGCAAAAACCTTGGTTATCTTGTTGTCCGACAGATATTTTTGAAAACTTTCCGCTTTTTTGTTCATCAAGCACTCCTACTCCTGCACCTGACGCCGCCAATACTCCGTGTCCTGTGGGTTCAGCGGCAGGTCCACGGTGTCGCCGTTGTCGTAGTAAAAACGAAAGCGAATTGATTCGGCCTTTCTTATGGCGGGCAAGCTCGCCTTGGGCATTTCGACGAAAAGTTTGTTTTCGTTTTTGAATGTTTCGGGGTATTCGGATTCTTCGCCCCGGGTTTGTTTAATCGCCGCCGCCATTTCCCACGGCAGACCGTCGGTGTACAAAATAGCCTTGGGCAAAAGTTTTTCGCCGCCGTAACGATAATCCCACATGGTGAACACCGCGCCTTCAAGTTGCCCCGTTTCCGTGCGTGAAGCCACAAAATCTATGCGGCAATAGGCGGAAAGGCTCTCTGCCGTGCGGTGGTCGCTGTGCCATGTGAATGATATGCCAAAGACCCCCGCCATGATGAGCAAGAACCCCACCGCCGAAATTGCGCCTTTCATCATGCCTCCAAGTAAACCCGCGGCACTCGCGCCGAAACAAGGCAAGTGACTTCGTAATTTATAGAGCCTATAAAGCGGGCAGCATCGTCGGCAGTCAAGGTTTGAGAGCCGAACAAAACCGCCGTGTCCCCCGCTTGCACCCCTTCAATGTCCGTCACATCCACCATGGTCTGATCCATGCAAATTCTGCCGACGATTTTGGCTCGCTTACCTCGTATTTCAACTTCTCCTTTTGGGGCATAGGCGCGAATGTAACCGTCGGCGTAACCTACGGCAAGGGTCGCTATGCGGCTCTTTCTTTGAGCGACAAACTCATGGCCGTAGCCTATGGTCTCCCCCGGCTCTATCTCTTTTACCAAAACCACGTCGGCGCAAAATTTCATGGCAGGTATAAGCCCTGCATCCTTTGGCATATCCGGCGATGGGTAAAGCCCATACTCGATTATTCCGGCGCGAACCATGTCAAAATGCGCTTCGGGAATGGACAAAATCGCCGCCGATTCAGCAATATGCTTTATGGGTACGAAAATGTTTTCCCGCTCCACGCTTTCTGTTGCCCGGCGAAAAAGTTCGATTTGTCGACGGGTAAAACTGCAATCCGAATCGTCGGCGGCGGCAAAATGGGAGAACATTCCCTCCAGTTCCACATTCGGCAACGCCGCAATTTTTTTGGCTGTTCCCCCCGCCTCCTGCGGCGGTATGCCGATGCGCCCCATGCCCGTTTCGATTTTCAGGTGAACTTTGGCAATTTTGTTTTGATTGACGGCGGCGCGGGAAACAGCCTCCGCCGCCAAAGCGTCGCACACCGTCGCCGTAAGATTAGCCGCAACAATATCCTCCGCGCACACAGAAGGAGCAAGCCCCAATATCAGTATAGGCTCGGTAAAGCCCGCCTCCCGAAGTTTAATTCCCTCCGACACGGCGGCCACCGCCAAATAATCCGCGCCGTTTTCCACCGCTTTTTTCGCCACGGCAAGCGCGCCATGACCGTAGGCATCCGCCTTGACCACGGCGCAAAGGCGCGTGTCTTTCTTCAGTTTGCTTCTTATGACACGAAAGTTGTGAGCTATCGCCGAAAGATTTATTTCCGCTCGATTACCGCGTTCGTTCATTATTATTCTCCCAACCGATACGATTTCCTTAATTAGCAACAGTATTATAACAGATTTTGCCACGAAAGAGTACTGCTTTTTGTTGCGAAGGGCAGGAGCATTTTTGATACTATAGCGGCAAGATACAAAAAAGCCGCCCGTAAAAGGACGGCCAAATTGTAAAAGCCGAAATTTAGGAAAGCAATGCATAAATGAGTTCGTGTCATTGCCGAAGGATTTTTCGGCAGACAAGGAAAGTGCCGCCGCAAAGCCGTGGTAGTGCTACGTCAAACGGCATTTGACGCAGTATGCCGGAGAATACCCGGCAAGGGTACGGAGGAATTATGCAGTGCTTCCTTTAATCAACGCACCACAACCTTTGTTTTGCAACAATCAGCCGATTCTTT
>CAJOQC010000136.1 GCA_905236785.1 uncultured Selenomonadaceae bacterium | reverse complement strand
TGCCGATCAAGCTAGCGGTAACGGCGACAACAGCGACCTTACGACCGCTACTGTCACCGACGATTTGATTCAACAAGCTAACCCGACGAAGACCACCGGCGGCACTACTCCTTATCTCGACCTTAACATTCGTCAGAAGGCCGCCGAAGTTACGGCTCAGCGCAAACTTATCAGCGCGTCCGAGTATGACGTGCAGGGCAAACTTGCCGAGGCTCTCTCCGGCATCGTTCGCGAGAAGGAAGGTCCCGAGCTTTTGACCGGCAGCAAGATCGGCGAAAACGCCAACGGCGACCTCGTATCCACGGCCAGCGGCGAGAACGGCATTACCTTCACGGCTGCCAACAGCGGCGTTAAAGGCCAGATTGCCGGCTTCACCGTGGCGGTCAGCGACAGCGAGGGCAACCTCAAGAAGAGCGTCAACGCTTCTCTTGATGCCTTTGAAGAAACCGTTCGCGCTGTTGACGCTTCCGAAGACAACGCCATTAACCTCCAGGTGGGCGCAAAAGCCAACCAGGCCATCACCGTCGGTCTCACCGATATGCGTTCCGAGGCTCTCGGCCTTAAGGGCGCAGACGGCACGAAGCTCAACATCAGCACCCGCGAGAAAGCCAACGCGGCCATCAGCGTGCTTGACAACGCTCTTAGCAAAGCCCTCGATCAGCAGACCACCATCGGCTCCATCGAGTCCCGCTTGGAGTACACCAGCAGCAACTTGACCACGGCCAGCGAGAATGTAACGGCTTCCGAGTCCACCATCCGCGACGCCGATATGGCCAAAGAGATGACCAACTACACGAAGAACAACGTTCTCTTGCAGGCTGCTCAGTCCATGCTCGCTCAGGCGAACCAGAACAGCAGCGCGGTTCTCTCGCTTCTCCAGTAAGACTAATGATTATACCCCTGTTGCCGCATAATGTAGGCGCAAACGCGCCCTTGGCGGCATAGGAAACGCAAAACCCCCGCGACCTGTCACTCGGCAGGTTGCGGGGGTTGTTTGTTGTCTAAGACAATTTTGAGTAGGTGTCTTCTTCAAATTTCTTTTTCACCACCACATAACGAATATGGACGCCGCTGCCTATCTCCCCTTTTTCGTCATAGGCTTTCACGGCGTAAGTTATGCGTTTTCGCTCAATTTCCAGGACTTTGGCTTCGGCGCGGATTTTCATGCCCACGGGGGAAGGAGAAACATGGACAATATCAAGTTTCACGCCCACGGTGGTAAATTCCTTGGTGTCCAAGTTCTCGTCGGCAAGTTCGGCGGCTGCCCGCTCCATAAGCGCACACATGGCCGGCGTGGCGTATACCCTCATAGAGCCGCTTTTTAGCGCCGCGGCGGTTTTTTCCTCCGTTACTTCTTCTTCAAGAATTTTTGTCATTCCCGGTTCTATTGTTGATAATTTAATCATGGTGTTGTCCTTTCTGTTTTTTTGGTATGTTCTTTCTTTCTCTTTTTCTTTTTTGAAAAAAGAAAAAGAGAAAAAGAACTTTAGGCAACCTCTAAAAACCCCTCCGTCAGCCCTGCGGGCTGCCACCTCCCCAAGAGGGGAGGCTTGAAATCAGACATCATCTAATATTTAGCCGCAAATAATCATATAATTTTTTCATGCCGTCTTTAAGAGAAGTTTGCGGTTGCCACCCCAGTTTGGCGGCGGCGTTTTTGTTGGACAGCATCGACCGACGAATGTCCCCCGGCCGCGCCAAGTCATGCGATACGTTTATCTTTTTGTCGGCAATTTCCCTTAATATGGCAAACATTTCGTTTATGCTCGTTTCTCTTTGTGTGCTTATGTTGTAAATATCGTTTGCCGTCGATGCCGTAAGCGCGGCAATGATGGCATCCGCCACATCTCCTGCGTATATAAAATCCCGGGTTTGCTCGCCGTCGCCGTAAATCCTTATATTTTGATTGTTCGCCGTTTGTTTGGCAAAAATGCTGACCACTCCGCCTTCGCCGCTGTCGCCCTGTCTTTCGCCGTAAACATTGGCAAAACGAAGGATAGCGTACTCCAAGCCGTACATATCATGATAGAGCCGGATATACTTTTCGACGGTTGCTTTGCTTAGCCCGTAACATGACATTGGCCTTGTGGGCAATGTTTCAGCCAAGGGCAACAAGGACTCCTCAACATCGCCGTAAACAGCCGCGCTGGAGGCAAAGACGAATCTTTTGACACCTGTCTTTCTCGCCGCCTCAAGGAGGTTTAGCGAACCCACAATGTTTTCTTTTGCATCGAAAACAGGTTGCTCCATGGATACATTGACCATGGTTTGCCCTGCCAAATGGACAACCGCATCAAATTGTTCTTGTTCAAATATGGGCAGTACATCGGGCGAATTTATGTCCGTCACAAATAATCGTGTGTCCGCGGGAAGATTTTTTTTGCTCCCCGAATACAGATTATCCAATACAAAGGCGTCATGCCGTTCCTTAATAAGTTTCGGTACAAGGTGAGAACCTATGAATCCGGCGCCGCCCGTGACTAATATCTTCATGTGCCATCCTCCTGCTTATCGCAGTGCTTACTAAAATTTTTATCTCATACTGCTCTCGGTAATGGGCATCTCTAAAAAACCTCCTCCCGTCGGCTTCGCCGACACCCTCCTCCAAGAGGAGGTGGCAGCCCGCAGGGCTGACGGAGGGAGTTTCCCCCCAAAAGAGCAGTATCAAAATTCCACGCTTTTTTGGAAACACTGCATAAATGAGTTCGTGCCATTGCCGAGGGATTTTTTCGGCAGACAAGGAATGACGACGAAGCGTAGTGGTG
>CAJOQC010000135.1 GCA_905236785.1 uncultured Selenomonadaceae bacterium | reverse complement strand
TGTTTGAAATGCACAAAATTTTCAACGGTATATTTAAGGACATCACGCCCTATTCCCATGACTTAACGGCTCTTCGCGACGAAATACGGCGAACCGGCAGAAAAGTGCGCGTCGGCTATATGTCGCCGGATTGTTGCGCTCATGTTGCCATGCAGTTTTTTATCGGGCTGCTTGACTACGCAAATCATGATAAGTTTGAAACCTTCATGTACAGCCTTACCCAAAAGCCGGATTATTTGACGGAAGATTTCAAGAAAAATTCTGACCATTTTATCGACGTTACGGGAATGACCTACGAAGAAATAGCCGCCAAAATTCATGGCGATGGCATTGACATACTTGTTGACGTGGCGGGGCACACGGCCAATAACGCTTTGCCCGTATACGCCTATAAACCCGCGCCTATCGCCATGTCGGGAATAGGCTACCTTGCCACCACGGGGCTAAACGCCATAGATTACTACATTACCGACAAAATAGTAGACCCGCCCGGTTGGCACGAAAAATACTTCACGGAGAAACTTTTGTACCTTACCAGCCAATTTAGCCTGCAGTTTGTCACTGCCGGCCCCGTACCCCTTGACGATGGCGCGCCGTGCAAGAAGAAGGGCTATGTAACTTTTGGCTCGTTCAACAATTATCGAAAAATTACCGATGAGATGCTCCTTGCTTGGCGAGCAATCATGGAGCAAACGCCAAATTCGCGACTGTTGCTTAAAACCGCTACATATAATTACGAAGGTTTGCTCAATGTTGTCAAGGAACGTTTTCAAAATTTGGGGCTTGATTTGTCACGGATTGATTTTGAACGAGCCGAATATAAGTACGCCCACCGTTATCTTGATGTTGACATTGCTCTTGACACATACCCCTACACGGGGGGCGGCACCACTTGCGATGCGCTTTACATGGGGGTGCCGGTGGTGAGTCTTTACGGCGAACGCAGGAACACCCGCTTCAGTTTGGGCATTTTAACCAACGTGGGCTTAAAATATCTGGCGGTGGATACTTTGGAAAAATATATCGACATGGCGGTGAGCCTTGCCAAAGACACGGATCTTCTTGATTCGTTGCACAGGAAAATTCGCCCAATGATACTAAATTCAATCGTCGGCAGCACCGACCTTTACACCAAGGAACTTGAGGGAAAATATCTCGAAGTGTTGGGACTTGCCGAAGAAGGGCAATAAAAGAAGTTCTCTGTTTCTTTTTTCAAAAAAGAAACAGAGAAAGAACATGAATATATAGAACAATGGGAGGAAATTTTTATGTTATCCGGGAAAAAATTCAAAAAAATTGCCGCCGCGTTGACGGCGGGGGCATTTTCGTTGTCGGTGCTTGCCGCATCTCCTGCCGTGGCGGAGGCCGGCATATTGGGCAACATCATCGGCGCGGCGGGGGCGGCTGTGTCCGGCACGGCCATGAAGAAACAGGCCAAACAGCAGATAGAATATTACAACACCACCGAAGAAGGACGGCAGGAACTGTTTGCCGCCTTTAAGGAAAAATACGGCGTAAACGAAAATGTTTATCTTAACAACCGCGTGAACGTTTTGATGAAAAATCTTACGAAGGCCGTGGGGACTGTTGATTCTACGATTTATGACAAGCCCTATTTGTACTTTGTGAACAATCAGGAAACCATAAACGCCTTTTGCGCCAACGGTCATGTCATGTCCATAAACGCAGGGCTTCTCAATCAATTTCCCAACGATGACGAAGTTGCCGTGGTGGTGGGGCATGAAATGGGGCATGGGCAAAAAGATCACCCCGCCAAAGGCGTTATCGAGCAAATTGACAAGGCCATGTGGACGCAAATAGCCGTTTCCGCCAGCGGCGCGGGTACAGCGGGCAGCGTTGTCGGAAATCTTCTGTTGAAACAATCAAACGCCCATGGCACGAAAAAAGAGGAAAAGGAAGCGGATAACCTTGCCTTTTTATATGTTACCCATTCCAATTATAATCCCGGAGCTTGCGCCGCAGTTTGGCAACGTTTCTTGGACACCCAAGGCGACAATTCGCAAAACGCTATAGGCTCTATCTTTGCCCCAAGCGATCACCCAAACAATGCCGCCCGCCGCGATACCTACGTCAAACTTCTTGAAGAATATTCAAAAGGCAAAGTGACCGCCAAAGACGGCGCGGTGTTCGTAAACGGCAAAGAATTGGTGAGAACTGCGGCTTCCGACGGAATGAGCGGCGCGGAGCGTTCCTATTTCATATTCGGCAACTTGGCGGCGGCGTATCACAACAATCACAACACCGGCAAGGCCACGGTGCAAAACAACACGGTGATGCTGGGGGCGCAACCTATCATAAAACCCGTGAATGGCGAAGGCACGGCCGCCGAAATTGCCGCAAGATTGAACGAAATAAAGTGACATGGCCTTTATCGAAATAGAAAATCTCTCTCTTGTCTACAACGGGGGCGAACCAAACGAACATAAAGCCTTGGATGGCATAAACCTTGCCGTGGAGCGGGGCGAGTTTGTCGCCCTGTTGGGGGCAAACGGCTCCGGCAAATCCACTCTGTCACGGGTGCTAAACGGGCTTTTGCTCCCCACGGAAGGCGTTTGCCGAGTGGACGGCGTTGAGGTGACGCGAGAGAATTTGCCGAAATTGCGTCGAAAAGTGGGCATGGTGTTTCAAAACCCGGATAATCAGATAATAGCCGCCACGGTGGAAGCGGATGCGGCCTTTGGCGCGGAAAATTTGGGTCTTGCCCCGAATGTTATTCGCCAACGGGTGGATGCTGCGCTAAAGGCTGTGGGCATGACCCGCTACAAAAACCATGCGCCTCATCTTTTGTCCGGCGGGCAAAAGCAACGGGTGGCCATAGCGGGTGCGCTTGTCATGGAACCAAGTTGCCTTGTCCTTGACGAACCCACGGCCATGCTTGACCCAGAGGGGCGCGGGGAGGTAGCCGCCACAATAGCGAAACTGCGCCGCGAAAAGAACATCACCGTCGTTTTAATAACTCACTTTATGGAAGAAGCGGCGGCCGCCGACCGAATAGTCATCTTAGGCGGCGGCAAAATATCAGCCATGGGCGCGCCGAAGGATATTTTTTCCGATACGGAATATTTGCGCCGTTTGGGTCTTGCCGCGCCGCCTTTTGCCGACATAGCCGCCGACTTGCGGGCAAGAGGGCTTGACATTCCTGCGGGAATTTACGACGAGGACGCGTTGACGGCGGCGATTATGGCTATTGTAAGCGAGAAAAAACATGGCTCTTGAAATAAAAAACATATCCTATACCTACGCCCCGGACACTCCCTTTGAACACAAAGCCCTTGACGATGTTACACTCACCGTGAAGGACGGCGAGTTTTTGGCGGTGGCGGGGCATACAGGCTCCGGAAAATCCACGCTCATGCAAATGCTAAACGGGCTTTTAACCCCAAGAGCGGGAGAAATAATTGTTGACGGGGTCGATATTAACCCCAAAAACACCAAGAATAACTTTGCCGCAGGGCAAGCGGCCAAAACTGCGCGGCGAAAAGTCGGCTTGGTGTTCCAATACCCCGAACAACAACTTTTTGAAGAAACAGTTTTTGCCGACGTGGCTTTCGGCGCAAGAAAGCAAGGGCTTAACGAGGACGAAGTAACACTGCGGGTAAAAGATGCGCTTAAATTTGTGCGGCTTGATTTTGACAAATTCCGCGACAAATCGCCTTTTAATTTGTCGGGGGGCGAAATGCGCCGCGTCGCCATAGCCGGCATAATCGCCATGCGCCCAAAGTATCTGGCTCTTGACGAGCCGACGGCGGGGTTAGATCCCATGTCGCGGCTGGACTTAATGAAATCTGTTGTTCGCTATCAAAAGGAAACAAAAAGCGCGGTTATACTTGTTGCTCACAGCATGAGCACCATTGCCGAATACGCCGACCGCATGGCGGTGTTCGGGGGTGGCAAGTTGCTTTTTTGCGGCAAACCGAAAGAAGTTTTCGCCCAAAGAGAAATATTAAACTCCGTAGGCCTAAAGCCGCCGCCGATAACTCGTCTTATAAATCGCTTGCGTTCTTTGGGGCTAAACATTGCCGCCGACGCGGTTAAAGCGACGGAGGGCGCAGATGCAATAGCGCGGGCGGTTAAGAAATTATGAACGGATGGCGCGGCTTATTTCCTCGCAAAAAGAAAAAGAGTTTCATGGCGACGATGCGGAAGCAGCGGCGGAAACAGAAAAACGTTCCAAACTTGATGCCATACGAAGTGCTATGGAAAGTTGGGGGTTGACGGCGGAGGCGGCCATGAAGG
>CAJOQC010000134.1 GCA_905236785.1 uncultured Selenomonadaceae bacterium | reverse complement strand
GACACCCTCCTCCAAGAGGAGGGCTGATTTAAGCCTCCCTCTTGGAGGGAGGTGGCAGCCCGCAGGGCTGACGGAGGGAGTTTTTAGAGATGCCCATAAATAATAACAAATATATCATGCCTAAATAAAACTCGCAACGCAAAAAGCATACATATTTTAGCACAGTTTCGCCATTTTTCAAGAGTGACCAAAGGACTATATGGCGAGGGCGCAAAAAATAAAATTACGGGGCAAAATGACTTTTTTTGCAAACAGGCAGGAAAATGAAATCCGACGGCGAAAATAAAGGGCAGGTAAAAAAGACATGGAGTGCCGTCGCCCCTTTTTTGTTTTTTTGTTGCGGCAACGGCAAAAAGGTGTCTGACGAATAAAATGTGCGGATTACGCCGCGACAAAGAATGGAGAGATAATAATGGCAGCAGAAGCAACACTTACCATCGAAAACAAAACGGGGATTCATGCCCGCCCGGCATCGATTTTTGTGCAGACGGCCACGAAGTTTAAGTCCAAAGTCCAAATTGAGGCCAAAGGCAAGAAGGTTGACGCAAAATCCATTCTGATGATTATGTCAATGGGTCTTGTGAAGGGCACGGAAATCAAAATTTTGGCGGATGGCCCTGACGAAGCCGACGCGGTGAATGCATTAAAAGAACTTGTCGAAAGCAAATTCGGCGAAGAGTGATGAGGTAGGAACATGGCTGAGATAATAAAAGGTAAAGGTGTTATTGCCGGCATAGCCATGGGTAAAATAATGCTCGCGGGGCAAAACCTTGACGGCTATCTTATGGCATACCAGCCGGAGGATTTGGAAGTCGAAAAGAAAAAAGCCGCCGACGCTCTTGATAAGGTGGCGGAAATTCTCCAAAACAGCATTGAAAAACTACAGGCCGACGGCGGCGCAGAACAAGCCGCCATTATGGAAGCCCACCGCATGATGGTTCAAGACCCCATGCTTGGCGAGAGCATAGCGAGCAAGGTCGAAGAGCTGAAGAACGCGCCTCGGGCCGTGCTTGACGCCGCCGAAGACCAGGCCAAACAGTTTGAGGCCATGGACAACGAGTATTTTGCCGCCCGCGCCGTGGACCTTCGGGACGTTGGCAAGCGCATCGCAAAATACATTTTGGGCGTAAAGGAGCCGGAAGTCGGCGACGGAGCGGTTATCCTCTGCGGCGAAGAAATAGAGCCGTCGGTTATAGCCGGCCTTCCGGGGGACAAAATCGCCGGCGTTATCTTGGGCGCAGGCTCCACGACGGCGCACGCGGTCATCATCGCCAAGGCTCGCGCCATTCCCACGGTTGTCGGGGTGGGCAAGGCCATTGAAAAAATCGCCGACGGCGACGCCATTATCCTTGACGGCGAAAAAGGCGACATAGTGATCCGCCCCTCCGACGAAGACAGGGCAGGTTACGCCGAACGCATCAAGAAGCAGGCAGAATTAAAGAAATATTATGAAGAATTGGCCAAACTCCCCACCGTCACCCAAGACGGCGTAAAAGTGCAACTTATGGCCAACATCGGCAGCCCGGACGACGTGGACAACGCCAACAAATACGGCGCGGAGGGCGTGGGCCTTTTCCGTAGCGAGTTTGTCTTTATGGGCAAGCAGGACATTCCCACGGAAGAAGATCAATTTAAGGCGTACAAAGAAGCGGTGGAGAAATGCAACGGCAATCTTTGCGTTATCCGCACCATGGACATCGGCGGCGACAAGCCCCTGCCGTATCTTGAAATCCCGCCGGAAGAAAACCCCTTCTTGGGCTTTAGGGCGGTTCGCATAAGCCTGAAGCGCCATGAGCTTTTCATGCCGCAGTTAAAGGCCATTCTTCGCGCCGGCGTGTTCGGCAAAGCGGCGATTATGGTGCCTATGGTCATCAACGTGTCGGAGATTTTGGCTGTCAAAAAGCTCATCGAAGAGGCGAAAGTGGAGCTTGCCCACGAGGGCAAAGCCTACAGCGACAACGTGCAGGTGGGCATAATGGTTGAAACCCCCGCCGCCGCCGTCATGACCCCGGTTTTAGGAAAGTATGTGGATTTCTTCAGCATCGGCACGAACGATTTGGTGCAGTACACTTTGGCGGTGGATCGCGGCAACGCCAGCATCTCCTATTTGTACAACCACTTTAACCCCGCCGTGTTGCGGCTTATCCGGCTCACCATTAAATCCGCCCGTGAAAACAACATTTGGGCGGGTATGTGCGGCGAAATGGCCAGCGACCCATACGCCGCCGTCATTCTCATGGCAATGGGCATAAACGAGCTTTCCATGAGCGCGCCCAGCATACCGAGGGTGAAAGAGAAACTTCGCGCCATCACCAGCAAACGGGCCGAAGAAATCCTTGAGGTCGTCATGGCTCTTGAGGACGGCGACGATGTGAAGGCGCAGCTAACGAAGCTGATATAAGAAAGGCAACCTCTAAAAACCCCTCCGTCAGCCCTGCGGGCTG
>CAJOQC010000133.1 GCA_905236785.1 uncultured Selenomonadaceae bacterium | reverse complement strand
TTTATATTCTACGTCGGAGGATTTTTTTCCTTTTGAAAAAACTTTTTTCTCTTTGGATTTGTTTTTCAAAAAAGAAAAACAAATCCAAAGAACATAACTTCAGCGGACGATTTTTTTCATGGTTTCGGCATCGTCCTGACGTTTTTCCATGCCTTCTTCATAAAACGCGAAACGGTCGCGGCCTTCGTCCTTGGCAACGTACAGAGCGGCATCGGCCTTCCTCAGCAGCTCGTCGATGTTGTCTGCGTCCTTGGGGTAGCAGGCTACGCCCACGCTGGCGGAAAGGTTAAACTTGTGGTGCGTGGTGACAAAGGGTGTACGCATAAGAGCCACAATGGTGTTGGCAAGCCGCGCCGCCGCCTGTTCGTTGGCGTCGATAAGATGAACGATAAACTCGTCGCCGCCGAAACGGCAAACGCGGTCATATTTGCCGGTGGCCATCATCAGCCGTTGGCCGAAGATGTTCAACAGCTCGTCGCCCACGCCATGCCCGAAGGTGTCGTTGACGTGCTTAAACTTGTCCACGTCAACAAAGAACAACGCCCCCGTGCCGCCGCGGGTCATGGAAGCGGTGATATTAGAGCGGGCGTACACGTTAAAATGCATACGATTAACCAGCCCCGTCAACGCATCATGGTAGGCTATGTTTCTTATTTGGGTTTCCGCCTCTTGACTTTGAACTTTGGCGGATTTTAGGCCGCCAATCATGTGGTTTATCGCCTCGGCAAGCATCCCCACTTCGTCGCTGCGTTGCACTTCTATTTTGCAATCGTAATTGCCGCCTCTTACGTCCTGCGCCACGCGCATTATTTCCATAAGGGGCTTGGTGAAACGCCGCGAAAACAAAATCGCGGCAAAAGAGGCCAATACCGCCATCAACACGCCGGCGAAAATCGTTTTGTTCATGGTGTCGGCAAGGGCGGCTGTCACGCTTTTATATGGCCGCACCACCAACAAACTCCAACGTGTCGAAATGTTCGGCAGATTAACAGGCCGATAAAAACAAAAATAACGCTCGCCTTTGGTGTCGGTAAACTCGCGGTTGCCCACTTTTCCGGCGGCGGTTTCCTTCATTATCTCCACCAAGTCATAGGGCGCGGTGAAGGGTTCGCGGCGCAAAAGGGGCTTTCCCGTTTCGTCGAACAAGAGCTGACCGGCGGCGTTTTTTTCCGCCACGGTTTTTTGCAGGGTGAAATAATTATACAGTTCATTGTCGTCGCTTTGTCCATGATTGGGGCGGGCGATGGCGTTTCCCTCCGCGTCCAACAGGTACGCCTCGGCCACGTTGCTGTCGTTATGGATGTCGATGATTTTTTGAATGGCATCGCAGCTCATGTCCGCCATGACCATGCCTTGGGGGTTATTTTTGTCGCCGATACCTTTTATCGCCGTAACCACAGGGTTGCCGGAAGTGGCGGAAAAATAAACGGGGCTTATGCTGTCCTCTTTTGTGGCGACAAAATCCCGGTACCATTTGCGGTCGGCGCGGTTTTGGTTTTCGCCGTCGGAACGGGCGATTTGCATACCGTTCATGTCAATTATCGCCAACAATTCGTACCACGAGCGGAAACTTCGCATATCCCGCAGGACTTTTCGCCGCGTGTCTTCGTTTACGGTCATAATCCCGTCGTATTCGGCGATGAATTTTTCGGCCGTCGCCGCCGAATCCATGGTCTGGTAGACGTTTCTTGCCAAAAGCTGAGTAAGCTGCATATCGTTGGCGCGGATTTGCTGTTCGTAATTGACCGCCAAAACTTGATGCACAAAAACAATGAGGGTTATTAACGCCGCAAATATAAGTCCGCAACTAAAAAAAACCAACTGCTTTGATATGGGCATTTTCATATTAAACACCGCCAAAAATCAACATAAATTCACTGCACGAAATTATACCACGAAAACAATTCCTTTGGCAAAAATTTTTGCGGTTAAATTTTTCGTCGTCGCAAAAATTGACGATAACGATATGCATGATATAATTATCGCAGTATATTAAATTTTAGGACGGTAAGTATCATGTTCAATAAATTCGCCAAAAAATTTCTCTCCCATGAGATAGATATGCTCCACGGCTCTATGTGGGACAAAATGATTATCTTTGCCCTGCCCTTGGCTTTCACCGGCGTTTTGCAACAACTGCTAAACGCCGCCGACGTGGCGGTTTTGGGTCAGTATGTGGGCAAACACGCCATGGCCGCCGTGGGGAACAACATCTCCGTTATCGGGCTTTTGGTCAGCTTGTTTATGGGGCTGTCCTTGGGCGCAAACGTGGTAATAGCCCAAAACATCGGTTCGGGCAAACAGGATTTGGCGCGGCAGGCCATTCATACCGCTTTTTTGTTTTCTTTTATCGTGGGGCTTTTCGCCGTTGTGGCGGGCGAGCTTATGGTAAATCCCTTCATGGATATTTTGGGCGTGCCGACGGAAGTAGCCGACATGGCCGAAGAATATCTGCGCATTTATCTTCTTGGTATGCCCATGGCGGGGGTATACAATTTTGAAGCGGCAATATTCAGAAGCCGGGGCGACACGGGAACGCCGCTGTTGGCACTCTTTGCGGCAAGTATGCTGAATATTGTCCTAAACCTTGTTTTCGTTTTGCATTTTTCTTGGGGCATAGGCGGCGTGGCGGCGGCTACGGCAACAGCCAACACGGTGAGCGCGCTTATTCTTTTGGTGGCTCTGTGTCGCGCCGACGGCATCATTCGCCTAAATTTTGCCGAAATGAAAATAACCCGCCCGCAACTGGCGAAAATAGTTCGCATCGGGTTGCCGGCAGGTATACAGGGCATGGTTTTTTCCCTTTCCAATCTTCTCATTCAATCGGCGATAAACAGCCTGGGCGCGGACACCATGGCGGCGTCGGCGGCGGCTTTTACCATCGAAATCAACGTTTTTTGTTTTCTGAACGCCTTTGGCCAAACGGCCACGACCTTCGTGGGGCAAAACTTCGGCGCGAGAAATTACGCCCGTTGCATACGCGCCACCAAAACTTCCCTTTTGCTGAACGCTGTTTTCATGCTCGTGCTGTCGGTGTTCATACTAATTTTCGCCGACCCCATGCTAAGTTTCTTCAACGACGACAAAAACGTGGTGGCCTTGGGGAAAATCCGCATACTTTACGTTGTCATGCCGGAAATTATAAACGTGTTTTTGGAAGGATTATCCGGGGCTTTGAGGGGTTACGGCGTGTCCATGATTCCCGCCGCACTCACCCTTGTCGGCATCTGCGGCATACGAATAACATGGGTCTACACCCTCTTTGCCCAAACCCCCACCTATGAAGTCTTAATGGCAACCTACCCCGTAAGCTGGCTGGTGACCACCATTTTCATATATATCGCCTATCGTTTTTACATAAAGCATCTGTTTATGACAATGCCGCGTCATCGGCAAAAAGAAGCGTAATGAGCAAAAATAACCGTTGCGGTCATCCTATGGATAAGCCGCAACGGTTATTTTGTTCATAAGGTAACCTCTAAAAACCCCTCCGTCAGCCCTGCGGTCTGCCACCTCCCCTTTCAGGGGAGGCTTAAAATCAGACCTCATCTCGGAGGAAGAAGGTGTCGGCATAGCCGACGGGAGGAGGTATAAAGTGAGTTTTTAGAGATGCCCATAAGGTAAAAGTATTATTCGCTAAATTCGTACATAGCAATTTCGTCAATTTCGCGGTTGGTGGCGATGATGTAATCCTTGCCGTTATGCTTGTAGTGCATGACGTTGGCCGCGCCGCAACCCCGGTCTATTTCCTGCGCCACATAGC
Source organism: uncultured Selenomonadaceae bacterium (assembly GCA_905236785.1). GTDB lineage: Bacteria > Bacillota > Negativicutes > Selenomonadales > Selenomonadaceae > CAJORE01. The sequence continues at coordinate 2,655 of CAJOQC010000133.1, read as the reverse complement.
CGTTGCCGTCATGGGTGAAGGCGAGGGTCAGGCGGTCGCCTTTTCTTGCGCCCAAAATCCATGTCGGCTTGCCGCAAATTTCGCCGCCGAAAATGGCGTGCAAAAATTCGAGTTTTTCGGGGTAAGTGTAATCAAGAACAAACTTGCCGCCGTCGTTTTTGTATATGTTTACCGTGTCGCCATGGAAGGGCGCAATGGTGCAAAGTTCTTCAACGCCGTCGTTGTTGAGGTCAAGCAAAAGTCCGTCGCTGGCGGCGTCGCTTGTGAGTTGTTTTATTTCCCATTCGCCGCCTGCGGTTTTCGGCGGAAAGAATTGGTACACGCCGCCGTCGCAACTGACTATGCTGCTTGTGGAGCCGTCTTTTTCCGCATGGCGATAGTAGCCATGGTTTTTAAGCATGCCGTCTTTTATTACTTTCATTTCAAGTTGGTTGTCGAAGCTGTAGGTCGAAAGGTCGCTCGGCAATTCGGCGGCGAAAACCTTGCCGGGGAAACGCCAATCGTCTTTATATTCATGGTCTGATTTTAAGCAGCAGGCTATGAGCCAATTTTTGCCGCCCGCCTGCAAAATGTCAAAACGATGCACGAAGGGGAGTTTCACCAAGGTTCGCACTTCCCAATCGTCCTTGCCCATGGGCGTGACGACGACTATCGACGCATCTTTGCTGTCGTTCGGGGAGTAGAATTTTCTCGTTGCCAAAAATCTGCCGTCGCTCCCCGGCACTTGTTGCATGGTCATAACGCCGCCCGGTTCTTTCCAAACGGTTTCTTCTTTGTTGCCGTCAAGGTCGTAAAGATAGCAACAGTTCACTTTTTCCGCCGCCACCAAGAAATGTTCTTTGCCTTGGTAATTTAGCCGGGTCATGGCATAGCATTTTTCAAGTTCGCCGATTACTTTTTTCGTTACTTTCATATTCAGAAACGCTCCTCTCTTTTCATAAAAATCACGCGCTCGCCAATGCTTGATCTATGGCTATGGCCAACTGATCGGCGCAACTTGTGCCGCGGTTGCCGCAGGGGTTGCCCCGCAGAATGTCGGCGATTTCCTTCGCGTCTTTGCCTTCGCTCAGTTTGCCCACCGCAATGGTGTTGCCGGGGCAACCGCCGAAAAATTTCACGTCGCGCAGTTTGCCGTCGTCGTCAATGCCGAAATTTATTTGTTTGGCGCACACGCCCGTTGTGGCAAATTCATAATTTTTCATGTCAAAAATTCTCCGTAAACATAATACACATTTTTTATTTTTTATTTATCGACTTTTTCAAAGCGTACCCGCATAAAGTCGTTGGCTTTTTTGAGTTCTTCCACCCAATCCGTGCCTTTAAGATACCAAAATTCCGTCACGAAACGGCGAACGCCCAAGCTCCACGAAGTTTGTATTATTTTGTCAAAATCAACATGACCCGTGCCGTAGGGTATTTCGCGATATTTGCCGGGGACGGTTTCCTTTAGATGCACGGCCACTATATGCCCCGCGCCGGAGAGCAAATCCTTTTCCACGTCGTCGCCGTAGATAAGGGCGGCGTTGGTGATGTTGCCCGAATCCGGGTACACGCCGAGATAAGGCGAGTTGACTTTTTTTACATATTCCATGGCTTTTTGCACATTGTCCATAAATGGCGTTTCCATGGTTTCAAAACCGAGTTGCACCCCCGCCTTTGCCGCCATGAGTGTGGCTTTTTTGAGGTTCGTCAAAAAGTCGGCGCGGGTCTTTTCGTTGCCTTCTTCATAATAAACATCGTAGCCGGCAAGCTGAATGGTGCGAATACCAAGATATGCCGCAAGGTTCACGGCCTTTTGCATAATGTCCAAACTGCGTTTTTGCTTTTCGGGGTCGGGGCAGCCGAAGGGATATTTTCTGTGCCCGGACAGGCATATAGAGCCAAAGGGAACACCCACGGCGCGGACGGCGGCGGCTATTTCGTCCCACCCGCTCTGCGGCAAGTCAAGGCGGGCAAGTTTTTCGTCGGTTTCGTCGATGCTCATTTCCACGTAATCAAAGCCCGCGTTTTTGGCCGCTTGGAGTTTTTCCGCCCAGGTAAGAGTGCCGGGCATGGATTTTTCGTAAAGTCCCAAAAGATAATTTGCCATTTTGCGCCTCACTTTTTCTTCTGTCCGTAATAAGCGTTGGGACCGTGTTTGCGCAGGAAATGTTTATCCATCAAAACCTGCGGCATGGGGTCGCGGTCTTGGGTCAGCATTTGCGTATGGAACGCCATAAACGCAACTTCCTCCAGCACCACGGCGTTATGCACGGCGTTAAAGGGGTCTGTCCCCCAGGTGAAAGGCCCGTGGTTCTTTACGAGGACGGCGGGGACATAATCGGGGTTTATGCCGTATTTCTTAAACCGCTCCACCGCCACAACGCCGGTGTTGTATTCGTAATTTTCCTTTATTTCCTCTTCGGTCATATCCCGGGTGCAGGGAATTTCGCCGTAGAAATAATCGGCTTGGGTCGTGCCGTAGGCGCGAACGCCCTGCCCCGCCTGCGCGAAAGTCGTTGCCCAGCGGGAATGGGTATGCACCACGCCGCCGATATTGGGGAACTCTTTATAAAATATGCGATGCGTTTCCGTGTCGCTTGAGGGGTTAAGGTCGCCTTCGACTTTCTTGCCGTCCAAATCGACAACCACCATGTCCGATGGTTTCATCACGTC
>CAJOQC010000132.1 GCA_905236785.1 uncultured Selenomonadaceae bacterium | reverse complement strand
TGATAACTTGTGTTGTTGCGACCGCCCCTAAAAGGCGTACAACAGCATTAAATTACGCAAACAAACCTACGGCGTAACCGACGATACCGATTGCGAAAAGTCCGCAGATGATAACGAGGGGGTTCATGCCCTTCTTGAGGAAGTACATGCAGGCAAAAGTCATAAGGAGCGGCACGACGCTGGGCATCAAGCTGTCCAAAATGCTCTGCACGGTGGTCACAACGTGTTCGCCCGCGCTGTTGTCGTATTCGGAAAGAACAAAGGGCATATTGACGGAAGTCCATTTTGCAACCAACGCACCCATAACCAACAAACCCAAAACCGAAGAACCTTCGGTGAGGTAGCGCATTTTGTTGCCGCCAACTTCGTCAACAAGTTCCGTACCTTTTTCGTAACCGTACATTACGCCATACCAGTTGGTGAGCAAACGAATTACGTTAAAGGCCACGAAGAAAATCAACGGACCGATGAGGCTGCCCGTAAGAGCGATGCCTGCGCCCAAAGCCGCCAACACCGGGCGGAGAGTACCCCAGAATATTGGGTCGCCAACGCCGGCCAAAGGACCGATAAGACCGACTTTAACACCGGAGAGGGTCTGTTGGCTGATGTCCGCGCCGTTGGCTTTTTTCTCTTCCATAGCGGCGATGATACCCATTATCGGAGTAGCCAAGAACGGTTGAGTGTTGAAAAATTCGAGGTGACGATGAAGAGCCTGTTTTAATTCTTCGCCTTCGTAGAGTTTCTTGAGCGCAGGGATAAGAGAAACGCAGAAACCGATTGCCTGCATACGCTCAAAGTTGAAGGAACCCAAGAGGAAGTTGGATCTGATGAAGATTGACACCAAATCACTTTTATTCAATGTCTTTGCCATATCAAAAGCCTCCGTTTCTTACATCAAATCCGAGTCGTCAACGTCGTCGGTTGCGCCGCCGCCGCCGGCTGCCTGCATATTAAGCTCGCGTTCCAAACCCTGAATGTGGAAGTAAGCGCAGATAAGACCGATTGCGCCGAAACCGATGAGGTTGATGTTCGTGAACACCGCAAGGAGGAAGCCCAAGAAGAAGTACGGCATAAGAGCCTTCGCGTTCATCATGTTGATAACCATAGCATAACCTACGACCACGATGAAGCCGCCGGAGACCTGAAGGCCGCGAGTGATAACTTCGGGGATGGAGCTTAAAAGAGCGTTGACCGTGTCCGTGCCGGCGATAACATAAACCAATACGGAGGGAACAGCCACGCGGATACCCTGAAGGGCAAGACCGGCAAAGTGACAGAACTCAATGCCGCGGGTGCTGCCTTCAAGAGCGTATTTGTCCGCCAAATGCTGGAAGAAAACCGTGATTGTACGAACGAAAATGGTGAGAACCTGACCTGCCGCAGCCAAAGGAACAGCCAAGGCGATACCTGCGCCGATGCTCTGATGACCGACGACAACAAGAATGGTGGAAACCGTGGAGGCCAACGCTGCATCAGGCGCCATAGCCGCGCCGACGTTCATCCAACCTAAAGCCATCATTTCAAGCGTACCGCCCAAGATGATGCCCGTCGTAATGTCGCCCAAAACCGCGCCCATCATGGTGCAGGCCAAAAGCGGGCGGTGGAACTGCGCTTCGTCAAGCACCGATGCCATACCGGCAATTGCCGAAACAATTATGACCAATAAAAGTTCCATAATGCCAAACATCCTTTCTTATGTTTGATAAAATTGATGTGGTATAAATTCCAAAGATTGGGAAGTGAAAAAATTCACTTCTCAATCCTTTAAGCTAAATTAAGCAAGCCCCTTTGCTTTTAATGCTTCCATCAAGTCGCCTTTAGGCTCGTTCCAGAGCTTTCTGATTTCGACTTCGATGCCCATATTGTGAAGCTCAAGGAGAGACTCGACATCCTGTTTGTTGACGGCCACGGCCTGAGAAATCATGGTGTCCCCTTCTTTGAAGCATTTGCCGCCCAAATTGACGGATTTGAAGGGAATACCGCCCTTTACGGCGCGAAGCACGTCGGTGGGGTTCGTGAAAAGGAACAAGGTCTTAAAGGAATCGTATTTCGGGTCTTTATATGCCGCAACGGCTTTGTCAACAGGCACGACATAAGCCTTGATACCCGGAGGCGCGACCTGAAGGAGAAGTTTCTTTCTCATGGTGTCCTGGGCAACTTCGTCCGAGCAACACATGATGCGGTTGCAACCCGTCATTTTCGTCCACACGGTAGCAACTTGACCATGAATAAGACGATCGTCAATTCGACAAAATGCGATTTCCATAAATATGTACCCCTTTCTTGATACAGGTTATTTTCATAATGGAAATTTTACCACAACGGCTAAAAAATCAAATTGCCCTCTGTCACGATTTTATAAATTTTTGAAGTGACATTTGTCATGTTTATGATTCGGATTTTATGATGCTTCCTTATGACAAAAATTTTGTACGCCCAAAGTAGCAGGATTTTATCGGTCTTTGTCGAAGGAATAAACACAAATAAATATGAAACCGTTTGTTTGTGACTTTTTGTTTGTGACTTTTTGTGGCAAGGTTTACCACAGTAGCGGCAAAGTAGGCAAAACAATTTGTTAAACAAGACACAAATTTGAACGGTTTAAGACAAGGAGCGAAAAAAATGGCAAGTATCGACATGAAATGTGTGAACGCAATCAGAGTTTTGTCCGCAGACGAAGTGCAAAAGGCCAATTCCGGCCATCCCGGCCTTCCCTTGGGCAGTGCGGCCATGGCATATGAACTTTGGGCGCGGCACATGAAACACAACCCCAAAAACAGCAAATGGGCAGGGCGCGACCGTTTTATCCTGTCCGGCGGTCATGGCTCGGCGATGCTTTATTCTCTTTTGCATCTTTTTGGCTACGGTCTTACTCTTGAGGATTTGAAAAATTTTCGTCAGGAGGAATCAAAAACTCCGGGTCATCCCGAATACGGTTGGACAAACGGCGTAGAAGCAACCACCGGGCCTCTTGGCGCAGGCATGGGAATGGCTGTCGGCATGGCCATGGCCGAAGCCCACATGGCCGCCACTTTTAACAAAGAAGGTTATCCCGTCATTGATAACTATACTTTTGTCCTTGGCGGCGACGGTTGCCTTATGGAAGGCGTATCGAGCGAAGCCTTCAGCCTGGCGGGAACGCTGGGTCTTGGCAAACTGATTGTGCTTTACGACAGCAACGGCATTTCCATTGAAGGCAGCACAGATATTGCCTTCACGGAGAATGTGCAAAAACGGCTGGAAGCGTTCGGTTTCCAAACCATCACCGTTGAGGACGGCAACGATCTTGAGGCAATCGGCAAGGCCATTGAAGAAGCAAAAGCGGACAAAGAGCATCCTTCCTTTATAACCGTCAAGACAAAAATAGGTTTTGGTTGCCCTGCCAAAGAGGGCAAAGCCAGCGCGCATGGCGAACCCTTAGGCGAAGACAACGTAAAAGCCTTGAAGGAAAACTTGGGATGGCCTGACCCCGAAAAGAGTTTTAACGTTCCCGACGATGTTTACGCCCATTACTCCGAACTTATCAAAAACGGCGCGGCGGCGGAAGAAAAATGGAACAATATGTTTAATGAGTGGGCGGCCAAATTCCCCGAACAAAAAAAATTATGGGACGAATATCATAAGGACATTGACGCAGATGCCCTGTTGAAAAACGAAGACTTTTGGGCTTACGAGGATAAACCGCAAGCTACACGAGCTTTGTCAGGCACCATGATAAACCGATTGAAGGACATTATGCCCAATCTCATCGGCGGCAGCGCGGATCTTGCGCCGTCCAACAAAACCGAAATGAAAGGCGCGGGCGATTTCTCGAAAAAAGATTACGCCGGACGCAATTTGCATTTTGGTGTTCGCGAGTTTGCCATGGCAGCTATTGCCAACGGTATCACTCTTTACGGCGGTTTGCGGGTTTATGTGGCCACATTCTTTGTCTTTAGCGATTACCTAAAACCGATGATGCGCTTGGCCGCTCTTATGGAAATTCCCACGACTTATGTTTTGACCCATGACAGCATCGGCGTAGGCGAAGACGGCCCGACCCATGAACCCATTGAGCAGCTTGCCATGCTTCGCGCAACGCCGAATGTCAATGTTTTCCGCCCGGCCGATGCCACGGAAACGGCAGCGGGTTGGTATTTGGCAGCTACCGCCAAAAATACCCCCACTGCTTTGGTGCTTACGCGTCAAAACCTGCCGCAACTTAAAGGTTCGAGCAAAGATGCGTTAAAGGGCGCCTACGTTGTGAGCGATGCCAAAAAAGCGGATATGGACGGAATTATTATCGCCACGGGTTCGGAGGTTTCTTTGGCCGTTGAAGCGCAGGAGATGTTGGCCAATGAAGGAATAGACGTTCGTGTAGTCAGTATGCCCTGCATGGACATTTTTGAAAAACAGAGTGCGGAATACAAAGAAAAAATATTGCCCGCAAAAGTTAAAAACCGCGTTGCCGTCGAAGCTGCCGGAAACTTCGGCTGGGGCGGTTATGTGGGGCTTGACGGCGATGTTGTGTGCATGAAAGGTTTTGGCGCATCCGCTCCTGCGGGGCTTTTGTTCAAAAAATTCGGCTTTACGAAAGAGAACGTAGCCTCCGTTATGAAAAACGTGATAAACAAGAACAAGTAATGCCAAAAACGTAAGGCCGCGTTAATCTAAAGGAACACTGCATAAATGCGTTAGTGCCATTACCGATGGATTTTTTTCGGCAGACGAGGAAAGTGCCGCAAAGCATTAGCCTCGCTACGTCAAGCGGCGCATGGCGCATTATGCCGGAAAAAGGCTCCCACAAGGGTGCTAATGAATTATGCAGTGCTTCCTTAAAATTTTTATCGAAAATTAGTCTGAAAAGTAAAACACCCCGTTCGTCATAGTACGAACGGGGCGTTTTTCAAATTTTTAAGAAAGCACGGCATAAATGAGTTCGTGCCATTAACCTGCGCTCACATAGCTTCGTTTGTCTGCAGGGATATTTTCCCAATGCAGTGCGTTCACTTCGATACCGTGAGAAATTCCCCATGCCGCAGCAATGCCCGCCGCTTCGCCAATGCTCATGCAGGTGGGCTGAATACGCATGGATGCTTGCAAAATAAAACTGGCGCTGATTGAGCGTCCTGCTACGATAAGATTTTTTATTTCATTTGTAATCAAGGAGCGATAGGGAATCTCATAGAACCCGCCCTTGGGGAGTTTTTCCGACACTTTTTCGCCGTGGGCATCGATAAACCATGCCGTGCGGCACACGGCATCGGAAAAACGGCTCTGATTGTGATAGTCCTCTTCCTCCAAATAGTGCTTGCCTTTAATACGCCAGGACTCCCTTGCCCCAAGCATAGCGGCTTCTCTGCTGATAAACGCGTGTTCAAACCCCGGCAGGTGACGGATAAGGTACGATGCAATATTGTGCATCATGCGCCGCCCGAAGGTGACGCCCTTGCTGTATGAAACCGGATCTGTGGCGGAAAAACGCACGGGGATTTCCGGGCAATTCATACTCATAACCCCGTTCTTGCCGATGATGGTGTAGCCCTGCATATATTCCGCTTCTTCCTGCGTCAGCTCCCCGCTTGCCACGCCCTGCGCCATGAGTTCTTCCAGTTTGTAGCGTTGCTTACGGTGCATGGCCTCGGCAATTTCAAAATAAGGCGGCTTGGACTTGCACCAATCCTCTTTAAGCTCCACGGCAACATACCGATAAAGCCGCTCAATGTCTATGCCGCCCATCTCAAAGCGGAAGGAAAGCGGCTGATTGTTCCCAGTTTTTTCATAGCCGCGCTCATAGGGAACGCCTGCCGAGCGGGCAAGAAAAGCATCCCCCGTGGCATCAATAAAAGTTTTGGCTTTAATGGCATAAAGCCCGGCAATGGTTTGAATAATGGCCGCCGTAATTTTTCCGCCGTCTTTAACAGTGTCCACCAAGACTGTTTGGTAAAGAATATCAACGCCTGCCTCGGCGCACATTTCGTCATAAATCAAGGCGAGAGTTTCGGGATTGTGCCACGTTTGTTGTGTCACCCCGTCATAGGGTTCAATCCCATGCTTACGCAGACGCTCTTTCACCTCCGCCACATAAGGCGTATCGCTGTTAGGCGCATGAGTGTCCATGAAAGGATAGACACAGCCCAAAACCGCCAACCCGCCCAAGGCGACTCCGCGCTCAACCAAGACAGTTTTTGCTCCTCTTCTTGCGGCGCTAACGGCTGCCGCCGTCCCGGAAGGTCCGCCGCCTACCACGCAAACGTCGGTTTCATAGAGCAGAGGAAGTTTTTTCTCTCCTACGGTCACCTCGGAGGTTTTGGCGTCGGCCTTTGGCAAATTGCCGCTGTCCATAACCAATCCTGCTGCCGCTATGCCAGTAAGTTTCACAAAATCCCGCCGCGAAATAGGTATTGAAAAATTTCTTCCCATTGAGAACCTCCTCATTGACTTAT
>CAJOQC010000131.1 GCA_905236785.1 uncultured Selenomonadaceae bacterium | reverse complement strand
TTTAACATTGAAATTCCCGACGAAGCCGCCGAGAAAATCAAAACTGTTCAGGATGTTGTAAGCTATATCGACCAGAACAAATAATTTTCGGGACTGTTCCGTGGGGGCGTGTCCTAAAAAAGAATATAATCAAACGTTCTTTGCATTGGCGCGCCCTTAATCCCGTGAACGAGCTTCGCGGGATTTTCTAAAAAGTCATTGGAGGAATCGCATTGAAACTTCCTGAACTTAAAATCGGTGAAAAAATAGCCAAAATTCCCATTATCCAAGGGGGCATGGCCATACGCCTTTCAACGGCGCGTCTTGCGGCGGCGGTGGCGAACGAAGGCGGCATCGGGCTTATAGCCGCAAGCGGCATGAGCCACGACGAACTTCGTTATGAGATAAAACTTGCCCGTTCCCTCACAAAGGGAGTTATCGGCATAAATATAATGGTGGCGGCACGAGATTTTGCCGGAGTTGTGAAAACAGCCATCAGCGAAGGAATTGACCTTGTGGTGGCGGGGGCGGGTTTTTCCCGCGATATGTTCGCCTTGGGCAAAGAATCGGGTACGCCTATTGTGCCTATCGTATCAACGGCCAAGCTGGCGAAAATTTCCGAGCGTTTGGGCGCGTCGGCGGTTATCGTCGAAGGTAAGGAAGCCGGCGGGCATTTGGGTACGGACATTTCCATAAAGAAGATTATCCCCGATGTAAGAGCCGCCGTGAAAATTCCCGTGGTGGCAGCGGGCGGCGTTCTAAGCGGCAGGGACATCGTTGATTTTATAAATATGGGGGCAAACGGCGTACAACTTGGCTCAAGATTTGCAGCCAGCATCGAATCTAACGCCGCGCCCACACTAAAAGAGTATTACCTAAAATCAAAGCCCGACGACATTGTGGTTATCCACAGCCCCGTCGGCTTGCCGGGCAGAGCTGTTCGCACGCCCTTTTCCCAACGGGTGCTAAACGGCCCGGTGCCGCCCAAGAAATGTGATTCATGCCTTAAGGCCTGCAAACACAATTTCTGCATCATACGCGCTCTTATACGGGCGCAACAGGGGGATGTCGAGACGGGGCTGGTCTTTACGGGGGAATATATGCCGCGCATAAGCAAAATTCTTTCGGTGAAGGATATTTTTGCCGGACTTTTGAAAGAGGCGGCGGCTGTTTAATTTTTCGATTATTTTGTTGTCGAATTGATGCGGCAACGAAAGGAGACAGACTATTGAACAGGGTAGTTATAACCGGTCTTGGCGCGATAACGCCTGTAGGTATCGGCAAGAACGTGTTTTGGCAAAGTCTTTTGGCGGGGAAGAACGGCATAGAGAGGATAACGCGGTTCGATCCTACGGACTTTCAATCGCAAATTGCGGGGGAAGTGACGGACTTTGAGCCGACGGATTATATTGACAAAAAAGAAGTAAAACGCATGGATCGCTACACGCAGTTTGCCATGGCCGCCGCAAAACTTGCTTTTGAAGATGCCAAAGTCGATTTTGAAAAAGAAGACCGCAACCGTATCGGCGTTTTTATCGGCTCGGGCATCGGCGGTATCGAAACCATGCACGCCCAATACGAAAAACTTTTTGATAAAGGACCTTCGCGCATAAGCCCCTTCTTTATCCCCATGATGATTGCCAACATGGGCGCAGGGCACGTTGCCATAGAATATAAGCTTAACGGTCCGTCAAGTTGCATAGTAACTGCTTGCGCCAGCGGCACAAACTCCATAGGCGATGCTTTTCGGGTGATACAGCTTGGCAAAGCCGACATGATGATAGCCGGCGGCGCGGAAGCCTCCGTTTCTCCGGCGGCTGTGGCGGGTTTTTGCGCCATGAAGGCTCTTTGCACCAATCATAACGACGACCCGGCGCACGCTTCGCGCCCCTTTGACAAAAACCGCAGTGGTTTTGTAATGGGCGAAGGCGCAGGCTTGGTTGTTTTGGAAGCATTGGAACACGCCAAAGCCCGAGGCGCGCATATTTACGCCGAGGTTGCGGGCTACGGATCTAACTGCGATGCGTACCACATCACCAGCCCCGCACCCCATGGCGAGTTCCAAGCAAAATGTATGCAACTTGCCCTTGACGACGCGGGAATGAAGGCCGCCGATGTTGATTATGTAAACGCCCATGGCACGTCAACCCACATGAACGACGAAGGCGAGAGCGAAGCCATAAAGACGGTTTGGGGCGCGGCAGCAAAAGACGTGGCGGTGTCCTCCGTCAAGTCCATGACGGGGCATCTCTTGGGTGCTGCCGGCGGTGTTGAATGTATCGCCACAGCCTTGGCGGTGGAAAACGATATGTTGCCCCCAACCATAAACTACGAAACCCCGGACGACGGGCTTGATCTTGATTATGTGCCTAATAAATCCCGGGCAAAGACTGTTCGCGCCGCCATCAGTAACTCCTTTGGGTTCGGCGGTCATAACGCGTGTTTGCTCCTTAAGAAATTTGCCGAATAATGACCGAACAAAGAAAAAAAGACTTAATTGGTTTTGCTCGCAAAATAGGCGTGGAGTTTAAGGATTTGACCCGCCTAAACATTGCGCTTACCCATACTTCCTACGCAAATGAAAAAGAGCCGCCCCCCATGCACAACGAACGGTTGGAGTTTTTGGGGGACGCGGTGTTGGAACTTGCGACAAGCACATATTTGTACACTAACTTCCCGGAAATGCCCGAGGGTGAACTGACCAAAACCCGCGCAGGTATCGTCTGCGCGGCTACTCTTTCAAAGATAGCCACCAAGTTGGGGTTTGGCGAAATGTTGCTTTTAAGCCGTGGCGAAGAACAATGCGGCGGCAGGACGCGAATATCCAATCTTGAGGACGCTTTCGAGGCGGTTATCGGCGCGGTTTATGAGGATCGCGGCTGGGATGCAGCAAGAGAATATGTTTACACCCACCTAAAGAACGAATTTGCGGCGGTGAAATTCGGCAATTACATTCACGACTACAAGTCATACTTGCAAGAAGTGGTGCAACGGCAGCCAAACCGCAAGATTGACTATAAGTTGGTGGGCGAACATGGCCCAGATCATGAAAAAATATTTGACGTAGTTGTGCTTATTGACGGCAAGGATTTCGGCAAAGGAAGCGGACACAGCAAAAAAGAGGCGGAACAACACGCCGCCAAAGTTGCCCTTTCCGCAATGCAAGAAAAAGGACTCGAATGATTTCGAGTCCTTTTTTATGCCATAAACCCATAACTCACCATAAAAATTTCTAACTCAAGAGTAGTATAATATCAAGACGGCAACGACCGCAAAACATTTTCTGTCGCCGCCCAAACATCTTCAATGCTTATCGCCTTTAGGCAACGGCTCTCCCCGCCTTGCTTACATTCGTTAGCTGTGTTGTAACATGGCGAACACGGAAAATTCTTGGTTATAACGACGCAATTTTCTTTCGGCGCCCACTGTTGCGGCGCCGTCGGCCCGTAAATAGCCACTGCAGGCGTTCCGACGGCCGTTGCAATATGAAGCATCGAGGTGCAGCCGCATATTTGTAAATCACACATGGCGACAAACTCGGCAGACTCGCGCAAATTGGTACGCCCCGCCAAATTTACGGACATTGGGAAATCTTTGGCCGCCCGTTCGCGGTTTTCCGCGCCGCCGACTATGGCCGTCGCGCAACCCTTCGCGGCGAGTCTTTTTATAATTTCGCGATATTTTTGAGCAGACCAATCCTTTACGCCGGAAAGGGAATAGGGAACTATAACGGCCAAACGCGACATATCTCCTTTGACTTCGCGGTAAATTTTTTGAACGCGTAATTTTTCATCAGGCGTGCCGGTGGGGCGGTAGAGCCTTAAATCATCGGTTTCGATACCCAAACTTCGCGCTATTTTCAAATACTTTAGCGGTTCAAAAGTATCTGCGGAATCGTCTTTTATTATCTCGGTGAGAAAATTTTTTCCCCGGCCTATTCGTTTGCCGATAAGCGCCAAAAAAGCAAAAAAAGCGTTTCGATAGTGATAATCCAAAATTATTGCGGCATCCGCCCGCCACATTGATTTTATGACAGGCAAAACAGAATCGCCGTTGCGATAAGAAACGAGTTTGTCAATGTAGGGTATACCCTTTAGCAGTTCAGCGCTGACAGGCGACGTAACAAGCACCGTTTGGCAATCGGGAAAACATTCTTTTGCTGCGCGGTACACAGGGGTGGCAAGCAGAGAATCGCCGGTGCTGGCTCTGTGCATGAAACAAATTTTTTTCGGCGGTCGGAAGTTATGCGAGTTACTGTTCATCGTATAATTCCTCCTCCCTTTTAATCTGCCGAAAATCCACAGTAAACATCGGCGAAAACCCATTCGATTATAACATTATACGACAAAAAAAGGCAATACTTGGACAGAGAACCGCCGTCAGTCATTTTTTATCAAATCCCGCACAATTTCCCCGGCCATTATAAGCCCCGCCGCCGACGGGACAAAACTTATGCTGCCGGGGGCGCGGGTTTTTCTTTCGGGCGGCTCGCCGCCGGCATTGCCGGCCTTGGTTTCTTCTTTTTTGCTATCCGCAAAAACTTTTTGCGGAATTTCGTCGGAAAAAACCACCTTTAGGGCAGGTATGCCCGCATCTTTTAGTTTTTTGCGCATAATCCTCGCCAAAGGGTCGGTGTGGGTTTTATAAATATCCGTCACGCAAAAACGCGCCGGGTCAAGTTTGTTCCCCGCGCCCATGGAACATATTATCGGTATGTTGCGGCGACGGCACTCAAGGGCAAGGCTTATTTTCCCCGCCACCGTGTCAATGGCGTCGGCCACATAATCATAGGGCGAAAGGAAAAACTGTTCGGCGTTGTCGGCATCGTAAAAACCGTCGATAAGGGTGACTTTTGCCTCGGGGTTTATGGCGGCAATTCGCTCTTTCATGAGGAAGGTTTTCTTTTGCCCTATCGTGTTTATGTTGGCATGGAGTTGGCGGTTTATGTTCGTTTCGTCAACCGTGTCAAAATCTATGAGGGTGAGCGCGCCCACCCCCGCCCGCGCCAAGGCTTCTGCCGCAAAAGACCCCACGCCGCCCAAGCCAAAGACCGCCACGCAGCTTTGATGCAATTTCTCCATGGCGGTCTTACCGATTAACATTTCCGTTCGCGAAAAAATTTTTTCGTTCAAATTGAATGTACCCGTATTGCGCTGGTGTGACCTTCTCCAAGTTTCATGCCCGAAGTCATAATCGTAAGGTCGCCGTCTTTAACGAAGCCGTAATCGCGGGCAGCTTTCGCCGCGCCCCTTTCCATTTCGGCGGCATCGTTCCACATTATGCCCGGCACGGTGTATACGCCCCAGCGTAGATTTAAGTGACGCGCCACCATTTTGTTGGTGGCGTAGGCAACGATGGCAGCCTTGGGGCGGTACTTCGACACGGCCCGCGTGGTGTAGCCGGAGAGAGTGGGGGTTATTATCGCCGCCGCCGACAGTTCGTAGGCCATTTGCACCGTAGCGTGCGCCACGGCCTCGGTGCGCGAATCAAGATGTTCAAACCCGCGGGAGGTAAACATTTTCTTGTACTGCAAGGAGCTTTCCATGCGAAGGGCGATGCGGTTCATGGTGGCAACGGCCTCCACCGGGTACTTGCCGCTGGCCGTCTCCCCGGAGAGCATTATTGCGTCCGTGCCGTCCAAAATGGCGTTGCCCACGTCGGAGACTTCGGCGCGGGTGGGGCGCGGGTTGTTTGTCATGGATTCAAGCATTTGCGTCGCCACTATTACGGGTTTGCCCGCTTTGTTGCATTTGGCGATTATTTCTTTTTGAATAATCGGCACGTCTTCTGCCGGCACTTCCACGCCCAAGTCGCCGCGAGCAACCATGATGCCGTCGGAGACCGCCAAAATGTCGTCAAAATTGCGAACGCCTTCAAGGTTTTCGATTTTGGGGATTATCTCCATGTGGCCGCCGTGTTCGGCAATAAGCGTACGAATGGCCTCAACGTCCGATGCCCGTTGGATAAAGGAGGCCGCCACAAAATCCATGTCGTTTTCAACGCCGAACACAATATCCTTTGCGTCTTGCTCGGATATGGGCGGCAACCCCAAAGACACCCCCGGCGCGGCAACACGTTTTCTCGTGCTCATAGGACCTGAATTTAATATGGTGGTCACAATGTCCCGCCCCACTATTTTTTCGACTCTAAGCCCCACCAAACCGTCGGACAAAAGGAGCGTGTCGCCGGGTTTTACTTCATTATATAACCCCTTATGGCTGATGCTCACATGGGTTTCGTCGCCCGGGTCGTCGGCGTAAGTGAGGGTAAATTCGTTGCCTTCGCGAAGTTCCGCTTTGTCACCGGCAAATTCCCCCAAACGCATCTCGGGACCTTTGGTGTCAAGAATGAGAGAAATTACTTTGCCTGTTTGCATGGCGGCATCCCGCACCCGCTCGATACGCTTTAAGTGTTCCTCATGGTTTCCGTGGGAAAAATTAAAACGGGCGCAGTTCATTCCGTTGCGGATAAGTTCTTCGACAACACCCGGCGTATCCGTGGCAGGCCCTTGAGTGCAGATTATTTTTGTTTTTTTGAGCATGGCTGCTCCTCCTGTAAACTACATAATTAAACAATTATATATG
>CAJOQC010000130.1 GCA_905236785.1 uncultured Selenomonadaceae bacterium | reverse complement strand
TTACATAGCGGACGATGCGGGCAATTACACGGGGCAAGCCCTGTCCTCGCGGCTTATGAGCCGTATATGGCAGGGCGATGCAAGTTGTTTTATAAAAGTGCCGGCCATACCCGAGCAGGAACTTGAGATGCGGGTTGAAGAGTTTTTCTTGGGTATGCCGGATATGAATGAATTTCCCGTAGTACGCGGGGGGAAAGTAGTATCGCGGATTACGAGAGTTAAAAACGATGACGACGAGTTTAAGTGGAGCGCTGTTGCCGAAGATCAATGTAAAAAGCTGGCCGAATATGACAGAATTTACGTTTCATCTTTGGAAAGCGATACAATTCGCGGATTTTATCAAAGGTTTTGCTCTCATTTCACAATCATTCCTTTAAGTAATGACAATATCGGCAATGCGTTCAGCGACAAAAACGGTATCTTGCTTTACGTCAAAGACATTTTCCCGCAAGTCCCGAAAATGAATATTGAACAAATCAAAAGAGATTTGTTCTCCGAACAAGTTAAATATATAAGCAATATAACCGTTATCGAAAAGACTTGCGCCAAGGTTAATTATAAAGATGCCGACAATGCGTCGCTTTTCATAAAATACTTCGACAACGAGCATGATTGCGTATCGGTGGTTGACGATAACGATAATTTCATGTGCTTGGCCTGTCGCTCAACATTTCGGCGCGACTTTTTGAAAAATAAATTTACCAAATGGACAAATTTGTATATTCCTTACACAAAGGACGAAGAACAGCAAAAAACACTTGCGGCGCAAAGTTTCTTCGGTATGGCACGAAAGGAATTACCCATTGTTGACAACGGCAAAGTTGTTGCCGTCGCACGCAATATCGGTTTTGGACGTGATTTCAAAACCGACCGTGAACTTTTGCCGTTACATTGGAATATTATAAGCGACGAAGTAGCCAAAGAGATTTTTGCCGACAGAAAAAAGATTTTATTGTCTTCGGAAAGCGGTACCCTAAAAGATTTTCGCGAACGATTTTCCGATTTTTTGGATATAACCGTATATAAAGATACCTTGAAATCAAAATATCTCAGCGGTTATTTTGATTTGCTCGTTTACGGAGCGGATATTTGGCCGACGGGTTCAACGCCGCAAAAATACGTTTTTCAGTTATATTCCGATATGCTCGCCATGGAAGTGCGAAATTATTTGCTGAAAAATAAAGTCCGCTACTATTACATCAATGCCAACGATAAAGTACGCTATAATTCATGGCGGTTAAAATACATAAAATCCGAGCAAGAAAGCGGCAACGGGCTTTGTTATCGCGGCGAATACGAAAAGTTTTATTATCAAAACGACAGCGAGTACATCTTTGACGGTATGCGAACCACTGCCGACGTTCCCAAAGTTCATGCAGGCCGGATATTTTTTTACGGGTCTTGCATTGGCATAGGCGGCTACACTAAATACAGCGAAACCATTGAAAGCGAACTTCAAAAAATCATCAACAAAAATAAATTTATAAATCGCGTAGTGAATTATGGAATAGGAGGATTTTCACGTTACGGAAACATTGACAATCTTTACTGCATAATGAATACGCATTTTTCCGAAGGCGATATTGTGGTGCATCTTGATATATACGACCTATGGAATATGTTACCTAATCGCGATGTCGGATACGATGGTTTCTTTACGATACAACAAATATTTAACAAGAATAAACTGCAATACGGAAAATACTGGCTAAACTCCACTCCGCACATAAGTGCCGAAGGAAACAAAGTCGTGGCCGAATTTCTTTACGACAAATTAAAAGATATTTTATCTAAGAAAATCAGCCGAAAAGTGCGGAGAGTCCCGCCTATGTTCAAAACTTTGCAAAGTCGCTCACTACTACCCCCCCCCGTATAAATTTTTACGCCGCAAAATTTTTGCAAGATATTGATAAAGAACAAACGAAACACAAAAACGTCGGAGCGGTCGTCGGCGATTTTGAATATTTAACCGAAAAACGCTGCCGCCTTATCGAAAAAGCCGCCCAAATCTCCGGTTTTCTTTACGTTTTTATCACCGAAAACAAAAAAGAAAAGTTTGCCGACGAATTTAATTCGCTTTCGGAACAATGCCGAAAATACTCCAAAGTAAGAGTTATGCCTTCCGCTTGTTTTACGATTTCGGACGAAAAACCGGCACACAATTTCTCCCCCGCCGCCGACGCACGTTTTTTCGGCAGGGAAATTGCCTCGCGGCTCAATATCGAAAAAAGATACGTTTACGAAGAATTGCGGGATACTTTTGAGGGCAGGCGCAACGAAGGCTTGCGCGACGTTTTGTGGGATTACGGCATAGCTCTTGTCGAAATAAGCCGATAACGCCGATAAAACAGATATTGAAAAGAAGGAGCAAACATTGATAGCCATAGACGACATTTTGGAAACTAACCGCATGATAACCGAGTACAAACTCGATATGCGGACAATTACCATGGGCATATCCCTTTTAGACTGCGCCCACCCGAACCTCGACAAATTTTGCCGCAACATTTACGACAAGATAACATCATCGGCGGAGTTCTTGGTGTCAACCGGCGAGGACATCGAGGCGCAGTACGGCATACCGATTATCAACAAAAGAATTTCCGTCACCCCTATTGCAATAGCCGCCGCCGCCGTGCAGACCGACGATTTTGCGCCCATAGCCGAAACCATGGACAAAGCCGCCAAAGAAACGGGGGTTAATTTTATCGGCGGTTTCTCCGCCTTGGTGGAAAAAGGTTTTACAAGCGGCGACCGCCGACTTATAAATTCCCTGCCCCAGGCCTTGGCCGCCACGGAGTTTGTCTGTTCGTCGGTGAACGTTGCCTCCACGAAAGCGGGCATAAACATGGATGCGGTGCGGGAAATGGGCGAAGTGGTAAAACGCGCCGCCGAACTTACCCGCGACAGGGATGCGGTGGGTTGCGCCAAACTTGTCGTATTCTGCAACGCGCCGGGGGACAATCCCTTTATGGCAGGGGCGTTCCATGGCGTAGCCGAAGCGGACAAAGTGATAAACGTGGGCGTGTCCGGCCCCGGCGTGGTGAAACACGCCCTTGAAGGGTTAAAAGGCGCAGATTTTACGGAAATTGCCGAAACCATAAAAAAGACCGCCTTTAAGATAACCCGCGTAGGTCAGCTTGTGGCGCGGGAAGCGTCCAAACGTTTGGGCGTTCCCTTCGGCATTGTGGATTTGTCCCTTGCCCCCACCCCCGCCGTGGGCGACAGCGTGGCGCGAATTTTGGAAGAAATGGGGCTTGCCGCCTGCGGCATACCCGGCACGACGGCGGCGCTTGCTCTTCTTAACGACGCGGTGAAAAAAGGCGGTCTTATGGCCAGCAGCCATGTGGGCGGCTTATCCGGCGCGTTTATCCCCGTCAGCGAGGACGAGGGCATGATAAACGCCGTCAACCAAGGCAGTTTGTCCATAGAAAAATTGGAAGCAATGACGGCGGTATGTTCCGTGGGGCTTGATATGTTCGCCGTTCCCGGGGACACAAGCGCATCGACGATTTCGGGCATTATTGCCGACGAGGCGGCCATCGGCATGATAAACAACAAAACCACCGCCGTCCGCATAATCCCGGTGCCCGGCAAAAAAGTAGGGGACGAAGCCGAATACGGCGGTTTGCTCGGCAAATCGCCCATTATGCCCATTAACGACAAATGGAGCAACGAAGCCTTTATTGCCAGGGGCGGGCGTATACCCGCTCCCATAAGGTCGCTGACGAATTAAGCATAGGTGATGATTAAAATGAAAGTACGAAAAGCCGTTATCCCTGCCGCAGGCTTGGGAACAAGATTTTTGCCGGTGACAAAGGCGCAACCAAAGGAAATGCTCCCCATAGTGGACAAGCCGACCATTCAATACATCGTGGAAGAAGCGGCGGCGGCGGGGGTCGAAGATATAATCATCGTCACAGGGCGCAACAAACGTTCCATTGAGGATCACTTCGACCGCTCCATAGAGCTTGAAATGGAACTTGAAAAGGACGGCAAAGAAGAAATTTTGTCCGTGGTAAAATCCATTTCCGAAATTGCCAACATACATTTTATCCGGCAAAAACAACCTTTGGGCCTGGGTCATGCGGTGCTGACCGCCAGTCATTTTATCGGCCATGAGCCGTTTGCCGTGCTTTTGGGGGACGACGTAGTGGTGTCCAAAAAGCCGGCCTTGGAGCAAATGGTGGAAGTCTTTAATGAATACAAAACTTCTATTTTGGGCGTTCAGCGGGTTGCCGACGACGTGGTGGAAAAGTATGGCATCGTAAACTGCAAAAATGTTGACAACGACGTATACAAAGTCCGTGACTT
The DNA here is from genome assembly GCA_905236785.1 of uncultured Selenomonadaceae bacterium. Taxonomy (GTDB): domain Bacteria; phylum Bacillota; class Negativicutes; order Selenomonadales; family Selenomonadaceae; genus CAJORE01. Next base: position 4,633 of record CAJOQC010000130.1, on the reverse strand, counting down.
GGTGGAAAAGCCGCCCCGAGAAGAAGCCCCCAGCAACATCGCCATACTTGGGCGATACATCCTGACGCCGTCGATTTTTTCCTATCTTGAAACCCAAACGACGGGAGCGGGGGGCGAAATTCAACTCACCGATGCGCTGAAACGCTTGGCCAAAGACGAAGCCATGTACGCTTATGTTTTTAAGGGGCATCGCTATGACGTCGGCTCAAAAATCGGCTTTTTGCAGGCAAATATCGAATTTGCCCTGCGAAATGAAGAAGTGGCGGAGGATTTACGAAATTATATTGCCACTCTTAACGCCAACATGGACGAGATGTTAAAGTTTGATTAGAAGTGAGGTATATTGAAAAAAGAAACATTTGACATAACGGGCATGACTTGCTCGGCCTGTTCGGCGCGGGTGGAAAAGGCGGTTAAAAATTTGCCCGGCGCGGAAAATGTCAGCGTCAATCTTTTGACCAATTCCATGCAAATTTCCTTCGACGAAAAAATTTTGGACGAAGAAACCATTGTCGCCGCCGTCACAAAAGCCGGCTACGGCGCGGCGGTGAGGGGGAAAAAAGCCGCCGACAACGAGGGCGCGAACATTAACAAAGAGGAAACCAAAGCCCTTAAAGAACGTTTTTGCCGTTCTCTTGTCTTTTTGCTCCCAACTATATACATAGCCATGCATGGCATGATACATGAGGCAATGGGAATTGACGCGCCGCAAGCGATAAAGAATGTGTTTGACGGCGGAGAGAACGCCGTCACTTTTGCCTTTTCCCAATTTTTGCTTTTGCTTCCCGTCATGTATTTTAATCGCAGGTATTACATAAACGGTTTTGGGAACTTGTTTCGCGGCTCGCCGAACATGGATTCTTTGGTGGGGATGGGTTCGGCGGCGGCGGCGGTGTTTGGCGTGTTCGCCCTTTTTCGCATCGGTTATGCCATAGGCCATGGCGATATGGCGACCGTCGCGGAATACAGCCGAAACCTTTATTTTGAATCGGCCGGCATGATAGTTACCCTCATCACCTTCGGCAAATATTTGGAGGCGCGAGCCAAAGGAAAAACCGGCGAAGCGTTGGGCAAGCTGATGGAGCTTGCGCCGAAAAAAGCCCATGTGATACGGGACGGCAAAGAAATTTTGTTGCCCGCAGATGAATTGACGGTGGGCGATACGGCGGCGGTTCACCCCGGCGAGAGCATACCCGCCGACGGAATTTTGACGGAAGGATCCGGAGGTGTGGACGAATCCGCCATAACCGGGGAGAGTTTGCCCGTGCTAAAACAGCCCGGTGATTTTGTAACCTGCGCCACCATGCTGAAAAACGGTTTTATAAAGTTCCGCGTGGAACGCACGGGAGCGGAAACCACAATCGGCAAAATAATAAAATTGGTGGACGAGGCAAGCGCGACCAAAGCGCCTATAGCAAAATACGCCGACAAGGTTTCGGGGGTGTTTGTGCCGGCAGTTATTGCCGTTGCTCTTTTGGTGGGGGCGTGTTGGCTTTTGGCGGGGGCGGGGGTTGAATTTGCTTTTTCCTGCGCCGTGTCGGTATTGGTCATCTCATGCCCATGCGCTTTGGGGCTTGCCACGCCCGTGGCCATAATGGTGGGAATGGGCAAGGGCGCGCAAAACGGCATACTCATAAAATCCGGCGAAGCTCTTGAAACGGCTCATAAGATTGACACCGTCGTAATGGACAAGACGGGGACAATCACCGAAGGCCATCCCGTTGTTACCGATGTTATATCCTTTGACATGACAAAAGAAAATTTTGTCGCCATTGCCGCAGGCTTGGAAAAGGGCAGCGAGCATCCCTTGGCGGAGGCTGTCCTGACCTATGCTGAAAAAAACAGCATAAGTGCAGCGGAACTGTGCAATTTTACGGCGATTTTCGGGCGCGGCGTAACGGCGGAAAAGGATGGCAAAAGCTATTTTGGCGGCAACGCTGCTTATATGCGGAAGAATAACATCGACTGTAAAATTTGCGACGAAAAACTTGCCGCTTTGTCCGACGAGGGCAAAACACCGATTATTTTTGCCGACGAAAACAAGGTTATCGGCCTTATCGCCGTGGCCGACCGCGAAAAGAAAACAAGCGCGGCGGCCATAGAAAAATTTCGACAAATGGGCATCGACGTGGTTATGCTGACGGGGGACAACAAGCGAACCGCCGAGGCCATAAAAAAACGGCTTAATGTGCCGACAGCCATGGCCGAGGTTTTGCCCGCCGACAAGGAAAAATATATCGCGTCCCTGCAAAAAGAGGGGCATAAGGTGGCCATGATCGGCGACGGCATAAACGATGCGCCGGCCTTGACCCGCGCCGATGTGGGAATAGCCATAGGCGCAGGCGCGGACATAGCCATGGAAAGCGCAGATGCCGTGCTGATAAAGAACAATTTGCTTGACGCGGTGAGCGCGATAAAACTTTCGCGAGCCGTAATAACCAACATAAAGCAAAATCTTTTCTGGGCATTTTTCTACAACGTCATAACCATTCCTTTGGCGGCAGGGGCTTTCTACCCCGCCTTTGGCATAAAACTTTCCCCCATGGTGGGGGCGGCGGCCATGAGTTTGTCAAGTTTCTGCGTTGTGATGAACGCTCTGCGGCTAAAATTCTTCGCCGCAGAACAAGAAGCCACGCCCCAAGAAACCGCCGACGAGCGGGAAGCGCAAGTCGAAGAAACGGAAATTATCGAAGAAAGGGAGAAAAACATGATAACAAAAGAATTAAACATTGAGGGCATGATGTGCGTCCACTGCCAAAAACACGTCAACGACGCTTTGGCGAAAATGGACGGCGTAGAGGACGTAACGGTGAGCCTTGAGGACAAAAAAGCCACAGTGAAACTAAGTCATGACATTGACACGAATAAGTTCAAACAGGTGATTGAAGAGGCCGGTTATACCTTGGTGGTGTGATTTTTATACTACTCACCGTTAATAAATTACAGCATAAAAAAGCCTTCCCCCATAGGGGAAGGCTTTTATTGTGAGGCGCTCAAAAATTCGCTGATTAAGTCCATATATCCGACAAAATGGTTTGTCCGCACCGACAGCCAATTTATCACGGCCAAAACATCCTCCTCAGTTATCTCCTTGCCGTTGGCCGCTTTTGCCCCCAAGAACAGTTCCGCCAAGGCGAACAGGGCGGCAAATATCCTAAAATTATGAGAAAAACTGCCCAACTTGCTGCAGGGGTAGAGTTCGATGAAAAACTCGTTCACCAAATAGTTTTCAAAAATATGCCCGTAGGTGCGAAGGCAATTTTCTTCAAAGGCTCGTTGCAAATTTTGCAATTTTGCGGCTACTTCTTCTTCGGCGGCGTTGTCGTCGGTCAAAAGGGCGGCCACAACCTCGCAGGTATACTCTTTTGTCGCCCCGTCGTCGTCCTGCGCCCGCTGTTGCAAAAAAGCGACCATAGCGATAACGTCAAAATCCGCAAAATCCGCGCCATCGGTTGCAACAACAGGCAGTTCGTCAAACTTTTCGGCAAGAACACCCTCCGCCCAAAAAACGTCCGCCGCCTCAAGGTATGCCTTCAGCGTGGCCATTCGTTGTTTTAACGTCAAGGCGTGGTCTTGCAAAACAGCAATGCAACGTTTTTGCAATTTGAAAAAAGCCGTGGCCTCAATGGCCTCTTCGTTGGTTTCCTTTTCAAAATAGGCTTCGCGCCCGGACACAAAGGTTACTTCCTCATAGGTCATGGGTTCTTTGGCTGTGAGCGCGAGCCGCGCCGCCACAGGGCAAGTCATACACAAGGCCCGTTGTGTGAAATCATGGGGGAACAGGTGAGTTTTGCGGGGGTATTCGGCGCACACGTCCAACAAAAAATCCGCGCCGCAACGAAGTTGCAATTTACATAACTTATCCTCGCGTACAAAAGAGCAACAACCGCCCCGATGAGCAATTTCATGGCGGCCGCTTTCCTTGTTAAACTCCAGGTTGGCCATTATTTCGGCTCGTATGTCGGGGGCTGCGGCGGCAAAGCGTTCATAAGCCGCCTCGTCAAGCTGTATGTGCCAGTTGCTGCAACATTTGGAATTGCAAGCCGCGCCGTCGCACACAAATTTACTCACATAGGTGGGTTGCAAACATTTGTATTCTTTGTTCAAAATTTCATCTTCTTCATTTTGTTGCGCGCCCTAAGGCGTAGCCCAACACTGCGCCGACAGCGGCGGCGGTATTGCGTTCGCCGGCGGAATATTTTTTGTCCTTATGCTTATATTCCCGCTCCAAGCGTTCACGTTCGCGGCGTTCCCTGCGCTCGCGAGCGCGGCGTTCCTTTTCGGTTTCGCCGCTGCTCTTTTTGGCATCGGCCTCAAGTTTTCTCTTCAAATTACGGTCAAAACGCTTTTGGAAAAGCCGCTCGTTCCTTTCCTTTTCGCGATCGCTTTTGCTCGACAGTTCCTGATATTCGTAATCGGCAAAGGACGCTGCGGAAGCAGAAGCTACGCCGACAGGAGCAACAACTGCCCCTGCGCAGAAAACCCCTGTCAACAACATTGCCGTAAATTTCTTACCGAACATATATATTTCCCCTTTCATTTTCCGTTTGCTTCCAAGATATTCCGCAGGGCAGGAGATTTATAAAATCCCCCGCCCCAAAGGGTCTCCTTCCCATATCAATCCATTGAGTTG
>CAJOQC010000129.1 GCA_905236785.1 uncultured Selenomonadaceae bacterium | reverse complement strand
CCGCCAAGGAGCCGGCCTTTTGCGCCCCGGCTTCGGCATCTTTTAATATATCCTCGGCGTGGGTGGTGAGCTTACCGACGGCGGCGGCTATCCTTTGGAAAGCATCGCCCGCCTTGGCCACCACTTCTTTGCCGCTCTCCACGTCCTCTTTGCCCCGCTGCATTCTTTCGACCGCTTCCACCGTCTCTTGCTGAATGGAGCTTATGAGGGCGGCTATCTTCTGCGCCGCTTCGCCGGAACCTTCGGCAAGTTTTCGCACTTCGTCGGCAACGACGGCAAAACCGCGGCCGGCTTCGCCGGCTCGCGCCGCCTCGATTGCGGCGTTAAGTGCCAAAAGATTGGTCTGCTCGGCAATGCCGCTTATTGTCGTCACAATTTCACCTATGGCCTTGCTGCGGTCGCCCAACGCCTCCACCACTTTAGCGGATCGCTCGGTGCTTTGTTCGATAAGGCGAATTTGTTCCACGGCGGATTTTAACGCCGCCGAACCTTCTTCGGCGATTTTTGCCGCTTCCTTGCCGGATTCGGCGGCTCGGGATGCGCCGTTTACAACGCCGCTCATGGTGCTGTTAAGAGAATCAACGGCCTCGTAAGCGTTGGTCACCGCATCAAGCTGTTCGCTGGTGCCGCCCGCCACCTTTACTATGGAATCGGCAACTTGGTTGCTTGCCGCCGCCGACTGTTCCGTGGTGCGCTCCAAGGCTTCGGCCGCGCCGGATAGATTTTCGCCGGATTCGCCGACTTTTTTCAAAAGCTCCTTAACTTGCCCGCGCATATGGCGCAAACGTTCCGCCAAATCGCCGAGTTCGTTCTGCGTGGACACTTTTGCGGCGCGGTCGCGAAAATCGCCGCCGGCCAAAAGAGCCATTTCTTCCATCATCGCCGACAGGGGGCTCATAACCCGCTCCACGGTTAAAACTATGCCGAAACTTATGAGAAGGAGTAACACAATGCTTATGCCCACCATAATCTTTAGTGAGTTTGTCACGGGGCGCAACAACTCGCTTTCATAGGCGACGGCGGCCATCCCCCAGCCCGTGGCTTTTATGGGGTTATAAAAAGCAATCATGTTTTCGCCGTCGGCGCGGGTAAAGCGATAAACCCCGGATTCGCCGGAGAGCATTTTATTGCCCAATTCCTGAAGGGCGGCGTCGCTCTCCTCGCCGATTTTCTTTTTCATTATGGCTTCTTCGTCCGGGTTTACGATGTAAGTGCCGTTTTTGGCCACCAAAAGGCTGTAGCCGTTTTCGCCGAATTTAAGCTCGCCGACTTTGTTTGTGACGGCTTCCACATAAATTGCCGCCAAAATCATGCCCACGTTCTTGCCGTTGTTATCCTTGGCAAGGGCTATGGAATTGACAATTATTTTCCCCGTGGCTTGGCTTATGACGGGGCTGCTCATAAAGGATTCTTTTTCGCCGGTCATGGTTTCCTTGTACCATGCCTTTTCGGAATTGTGCATTTCCTTAAAACCCTGTCGCGTTTGCCCGTAGAGCGTCCCGGAGCCGTCAAAGCGACCCCACGACACGGAGTCCACCACCCCAGGGTAAACCTTTTCCATAAGGGTCAAGCGGTATTCGTTGTTTTTGTTAAGCAGCGCGGCATCCATGGCGCGAGCCGCCGGGCTGTTGGCGGTCATACGCGTTTCGAGCATTCGCTTGTCGAGCCAATCCGATACGCTCTCGGCCACTTCGGCGGAATTTCTCAGCGACCCGCTTAAAAGTTGTTCTTCAAAATTTGCTCCCACATATTTATAAGTAACCACCGTTAAGAGCATTAAGCCGACGATTACCACCGGCAGGACGAAAAGCAAAATTTCGCCCTTAACCGAACGCCTGTTCATAACTTCTTCCCCCTTTTAGCCGATTTTTTTCGGTTGTAATATTGTGTAAAGTTACTTATTACTTTCGCCGTCCGTCCCTTTTTTCCTGTTGACAAAGGCGGGCGGCGAAAATTTATTTCAATTTATATGTAAGTCGGTTGCCTCCGGCAAAATTTTATGTTATACTCCTTGGGTATGCAATCGGTCCGCCGATTTTGCCGCAGGCAATTTCGTGAACGATTAAGAAGGAGGAAGCATAGTGAATATCATCGAAGTATTGGAAAAAGAGCAGCTTAAAAGCGACATTCCCGCTTTTGGCCCCGGCGACACCGTAAAAGTACACGCCAAAATCGTCGAAGGCAACCGCGAACGTATTCAGATTTTTGAAGGCGTTGTCATCGGTCGTCAAGGCACGGGTGTTCGCGAAATGTTTACCGTGCGCCGCATTTCTTACGGCGTCGGCGTGGAGCGTATGTTCTTATTGCATTCGCCCCGCATTGAAAAAATAGAGGTCGTCCGTCGCGGCAAGGTTCGTCGCGCCAAACTCTACTATTTGCGTAAACGTACCGGCAAGGCGGCTCGCATCAAGGAAAAACGCTGAGATTTTTTTCGGCAAAACAACGAAGGAGCTGTGTATACAGCTCCTTTTTTGCAACAAATTTCGTGCGTAACGATGTTTCGCACTGCGCCCTTACACGAAATCTTAGCGCATCTGCGTCCGGCGGACTTGATTTGCTAAGATTTCATAATAAAAACAGTTTTGTAAAAGCGAAGTGAAACAATAAAAACATGGCAGACGAAAAAGAAAAAGAGAACAGTATGGGCGATGAAATAGCGGATTGGGCAATATCCATAGCAGTGGCGGTGTTCTTGGCGTTTTTGATACGTCAGTTTATTATCGAACTTTACATAGTGGACGGCCCATCCATGCGCCCCACCCTTCAGTCTCAAGAGCGATTGGTAGTCAATAAATTTATTTACAAATTTAACCCCCCGGAACACGGCGACATCTTGGTTTTCCGCTACCCGCGAGATACCACGCGAGACTTTATTAAAAGAGTTATAGCCGTACCCGGCGATACGATAGAGATAAAAGACGGCCGCGTGTTTGTCAACGACCAACTTTTGAACGAACCCTACATTTTGGAAAAAACAAGAAGCGAATACCCTAAGGCCACCGTACCCCAAGGAACGATTTTCGTCATGGGGGACAACCGCAACAACTCCGAGGACAGCCGTTTTGCCGACGTTGGTTTTGTGCCTTACGATTTAATAAAGGGCAAGGCTATGTTGGTCTTTTGGCCGGTGAGTGAGTTTAAGTCGCTGAACTGACGGTAGGGCTATGATACGAAAAGATTTGCCGCAACGATATTTCTCGAAACTTATGCGCGCCGTGGTGGAATTTGACATGATACATGAGGGCGACAGGATATTGGTGGGCGTTTCGGGGGGCAAGGACAGTTTGTTTCTCCTGTACGCCCTTTGCCTTTTGCGGGAGCGGATAGGGCGGAAGTTTTCCCTTCGCGCCCTTACGATTGACCCCATGTTCTCCGCCGATTTTGATACCGCGCCCATTAGGGATTTTTGCGCCGAGCTTAACGTCCCCTTTGATACATTTAAGGTTGACATTAACGGCGTGATAAATGAGCAGGAGGGCAAAAACGCCTGCTTTTCCTGCGCGTATTTTCGGCGCGGCGCGATAAACCGCCATGCCAAGGAAACAAATTGCAACAAAGTAGCCTACGCCCACCATAACGACGACGCAACGGAAACTTTTTTGATGGGGCTGTTGTATTCGGGGCAGGTTTCGGTCTTTTTGCCGGTTACCTACCTTGAGCGAACGGGCATCACCGTCATTCGCCCCCTTCTGTACTTTCGCGAAAAGGACATCGCCCGATGCCAAAAATATCATGGCGTAACTCCCGTGGCGTCGCCCTGCCCCCGGGACGGACACACGACGCGGCAGGAAGTAAAGGAGCTTATAGCCGCCCTTGAAAACAAAAATCGCGAGATTTACCCCCATATAGCCGCCGCCATGCGTCAAAGCGCGTTGGGGGACTTGTGGCCTGCCGCCAAAGGCCGCGACGAGATGCGCCCCGTGTACAAAGAGTACATGGAGAAAAGAGAAGAACAGGATAATGACATATAAGCGAATAGACAGCGCGGACAACAAGAAAATAAAAAGGGTTGCGGCGTTAAAAAAACGCAAATACCGCGAAGAAACGGGGCTGTTCACAGCCGAGGGTGTCAGGCTTGCCGAAGCGGCGGCAAACTCCGATTTTGCGATTGAACAGGCTTTTTTAACTGCGGAACGAGCGGCGGATGCGCGGGTTGTCGCGCTTACGGAAAAACTTGCGGCGCGAGGCGGTTGCGAAATGTTCATTGTGCCGCGCCGTTTGTACGAAAAAATGAGCGATACCGCCTCGCCCCAAGGCATAATGCTTGTGATGAGGCAAAAAAAATACGCCCTGCCCTTTGAAAAAGAGGGCAAAGACGCGCCTTTTTATGTTGCTCTCGAGAACGTGGCCGACCCCGGCAACGTGGGGACAACAATTCGCACGGCAGATGCTTTGGGGGCAAGCGGCGTTTTGCTCCTTGGATCTTGCGCGGATTTATATTCGGACAAGACCGTTCGCGCCGCCATGGGTTCGTTGTTTAACATTCCCGCAGTTGCTGATTTAAGCATCAAGGAGGCTTTTGATTTTTTTGCCAAGAACAAAATCAAAACCTACGCCGCCGCCCTTGACGAAAAGGCCGCCCCACTGTTTGCCGCAGACATGACAAAACCTGTGGCGGTTATTTTCGGCAACGAGGCCAACGGCGTAACAAAAGAAGTTTTGAACCAAGCCGAAAAGATTTACATACCCATGACGGGAGGGGCGCAGTCGCTGAACGTGGCGAGCGCGGCCACGATAGTGTCTTACGAAGTTGCGCGGCAACGTTACCATGGGGCAAAAACGGCGTAAACCGCCAAAATTCCCACGTCGGTTTTTACGCGAAAATCGGTTTTGTTTTCCTGCAATTCGTTGCTGACGGCGCAGGGGAATTTTTGCGTCAGGGTAACGCTGTCCAAAGACCACACCATGTTGTTCATTGATACGCCGATGCACTCTTCGGTAATGGGCAAAAGGGAAACTGCGGTGGGAAGTTCGCTAAATTCGGCGCGAATTTGTCGGCCGTTTTTGGCAAAGAAAATAACTTCCCCTTCGTCGGCAAGAACGCAGGTCGTTTTGGCATAGGCGGCGGAAAAAATCGTCGAATACAGGTGATCTGCTCTGCCGCCGAAAATGCCGCTCATAACGGCGGTTTGCGCCTCGGTTTCGTCAAGGTTTTTTAGGGCGATTTGGGTGTCGGTGAGGTCTTTTTTGCGAGGGAATTTTTGCACCGCCGCCCGCTTGGCCGCCCAACTCCATGCATCTTCGCTTGCGCTGTCGGCGTCGCCTATGAGCTTTTCGGGGGGCAAACAGGCATCACGGCAAAAATCCGCGCCTTTATCCACCGCCCACACTTTGCGATTTGCCGCCGCCGCTTTTGCCCAGTCGATTTTGGGGGCGCGCCCTCCCGACACGACAAAAAAATTTTCGCCATGAGTGGCGTTTTTTTTGTTTTCCGCCGGATATTCTATCTCAATTTGAGGAAGTTTTACGCGCATAGCAAATTTCACCTGCCATTTTTTAATTATCACTTTCCTCT
>CAJOQC010000128.1 GCA_905236785.1 uncultured Selenomonadaceae bacterium | reverse complement strand
ATATCCTTTTGGCGGTCGCCTACGGAAACATAGGCCAAACAGTTGGCAATATCCCCAAATTCAATCTGTATGTCGTATTCGTCCCGCAACAGGTCGTAGACCTCAACCCCGGCAAGGCCTGTCGGCCGGGTGAACACCGCAAGTTTCGTGGTGTCAAAGTCGTAGACCGAATCCCCGTTTATAAGCTCCTTGCCGTAGGCGTAATAATCCCCCAAAGTGTTTATTTCGTCCCGGGCGTACTGCGCCATGCCCATCACTTTGTCAAAAATTTCCTTGCCGTGAAGGGCAAGGTTGCGCCGGGAAATGTCAAGGCTCACCATTAGAAGATAGGAACCGCTGGTTGTTTGGGTAATGTTTATTATTTGGTTCATATATCCGGCGTTTACATTTTCGCCCAATACCAAGAGGGAACTTTGGGTCAGCGAACCGCCGGATTTATGCATACTTATGGCCGCCATATCCGCCCCCACTTCCATGGCCGACGGGGGCAAACTCTCGTGAAAGCCAAGATGCGCCCCATGTGCCTCGTCCGCCAACAGGAGCATATTATGTTTGTGCGCCAACTCCGTAATGGCGCGAATATTGGAGCAAATTCCGTAGTAGGTGGGGTTGTTGACAAGTATCGCCTTTGCTTCGGGGTGTTCCTTTATGGCCTTTTCCACGTCCGAAAGGCGCATACCGAGGGAAATACCCAAGCGTTCGTCGGTTTGGGGGTTGACGTAAACAGGCACAGCTCCCGAAAGGATAAGGGCGTTTATTGCGCTGCGGTGGACGTTGCGGGGCATGATGATTTTCTCCCCCCGCTTTGCCGCCGCCAAAACCATGGCCTGCACCGCCGAAGTCGTGCCGCCCACCATAAAGAAAGCGTGTTTTGCGCCAAAGGCTTCCGCCGCCAATTCCTCCGCATCCTTAATGACGGATACGGGGTGACAAAGGTTGTCGAGCATTTTCATGGAATTAACATCGACTTCAAGGCAACGAGAGCCTAAGAACGCCGTCAAATCCGCATTGCCGCGCCCACGCTTGTGGCCGGGCACGTCAAAGGGAACAAGGCGGTCGGTTTTCATTTTTTGCAATGCTTCCATAACGGGGGCGCGGTCTTGGGAAAGGTAGTTCATAACATTTTCCTTTAATACACGTTTTTGCCGCTGAAAATTTCAATCATTTCCCGGCGCAAATTGGTGCTTATGGCCAGCCGCGTTTTGGGCGGCAATTCGTAAGAATCGGTGTTAAAAAGATAATTTTGAAGGTCAAGCTCCTTTATGAGCATTCGTGTGTGAAAAATATTCGATTGATAGAGATTTACGTCCACCGCATCGTATGACTCCAATGTTTTGTCGGAAATATAATCCTGTATGGAAGTCATGTGATGATCCATAAAAAGTTTTTTGCCCCGCATATCCCGGGTAAACCCCCGCACCCTGTAATCCATGGTGATTATGTCCGAATCAAACTGACCGATAAGGTAATCAAGGGTCTTTAGCGGCGTTATCTCCCCGCAGGTGGCAACGTCAATATCGACTCTGAAGGTGGCGATGCTTGTGTCGGGGTGAAATTCCGGATAGGTATGTACCGTGACATGGCTTTTGTCAAGGTGCATAACCACCGACGAAGAGTCAATGGGGCGTTTTTTGCCCGCCGCCACCGCCGCTTCTTCGGCGATTAAAAGGGTTACGCTTGCCCCTTGGGGTTCGTAGTCCTGCTTGGCGGCGTTAAGAATCCTCGCGCCTATCATCTCCGTAAGTTTCGAGAGAATTTTCGTCAGACGGTCGGAATTGTACTGCTCGTCGATGTATTTAATGTAGTCTTGCTGTTCGCGCGGTGTTTTCGCATAGCAAATGTCAAAGATGTTGAAGCTCAATGACTTGGTTAAATTGTTAAACCCATAGAGTTTCAGCTTTTCCTCCAACTCTTTACCACACCCTTTTATGTTGTTTAATTTGTATTTGTATGTTCTTTGTTATTTCACGATTGCGCCGGTGCTTGCCGACGTGGTCATGCGGGCGTAACGCGCCAAGTAACCCGTTTTAATCTTAGGCTCGGGACGTTGCCATTGGGCTTTTCTCTTTGCCAATTCTTCGTCGCTTACTTTTAGTTCCAATTTGCGGTTGGGTATGTCTATGCTTATAATGTCGCCGTCCTTGATTAGAGCTATGGGGCCGCCTTCCATTGCTTCCGGGGAAATGTGGCCGATACACGCTCCTTGGCTTGCGCCGCTAAAGCGTCCGTCGGTGATAAGCCCTACTTTTAACCCCGCGCCGGTGATGGCGGCGGTGGGGTTTAGCATCTCCTGCATACCGGGGCCGCCCTTTGGCCCTTCGTAGCGAATGACCACGACGTCGCCGTCTTTAATTTCGCCCTTCATAATCGCGTCTATGGCCGCCTCTTCGCTGTCGTAGCATTTGGCCTTGCCGCTGTAGGTGAGCATATCTTCGGCCACGGCGGAGGCTTTCACCACTGCGTAATCGGGGCAAAGGTTGCCCTTTAATATGGCGATGCCGCCGGTGGCGCGATAGGGGTTGTCAACGGTGCGGATAACGTCCTCGCGCAAAATCTTTGCCGAGCTTATGCGTTCCGCCACCGTCCCCGTCACCGTAAGGGCGTCGGTATGAATGAGATTTTTCTTCGACAATTCATGCATTACCGCCGAAATGCCCCCCGCTTCGTTTAGGTCCTGCATATGATGCGTGCCTGCCGGGGAAAGTTTCGTTATGTAGGGTGTGTGTTTGCTTATCTCGTCAAACAGTGGCGCGGGAAGTTCAATCCCCGCCTCGTGGGCTATGGCCGTAAGGTGCAGCACCGTGTTTGAAGAGCCGCCTATGCCCATATCCACGGTTATGGCGTTTTCAATGGCCTGCAGGGTCAAAATATCGCGGGGCTTTATGTCGTTTTTGATGAGGTTCATAAGCACCGTGCCGGCGCGTTTGGCCAGTTGCAACCTTGCGCCGTTGTAGGCGGCGGGGATTGTGCCGTTGCCGGGGAGCGCCATTCCCAAAACCTCCGCCAAGCAATTCATGGTGTTGGCGGTGAAAAGCCCGGCGCATGAGCCGCACCCTGGGCATGCATGAGCTTCAAGATCCGTCATTTCATCTTCGGTCATCTTCCCGGCGGCGAATTTGCCCGCCGCTTCAAAGGCTTGGCTAACGCTTATGTCCTTGCCGTGGAAACGCCCTGCAAGCATAGGACCGCCCGACACCACCACCGAGGGAATGTTAAGCCGCGCCGCCGCCATTATCATGCCCGGCACTACTTTGTCGCAGTTGGGGATAAGGATTAACCCGTCAAACCCCGAAGCCATGGCAACGGCTTCAATGGAATCGGCGATCAGTTCGCGGCTGGCAAGAGAATATTTCATGCCCGTATGCCCCATGGCAATTCCGTCGCAAACGCCGATGGCGGGAAATTCGATGGGTGTGCCGCCTGCTGCGGCAACGCCGAGCTTGGCCGCTTCGGCGATTGATTTTAGATGTATGTGCCCCGGAATTATCTCGTTAAACGAATTGCAAACACCGATAAGGGGCTTACTTAAATCCTCAGGCCCAAAGCCGTCGGCGTTAAACAATGCTCGATGAGCGCAACGGGTCGCGCCTTTTTTTACTGTATCGCTTCTCATGGACATATCCTCTCTAAGTTTCCCAAAATAAAAAAGTCTGTGTACAATTTTACTATTTATATGGAAGAAGTCAAGGAAATTTGTTTTTTGCGGCGCGGCTCACGATAAATTTTGCATAAAATTTGACTTCGCAGGAAGTTTTTATAATTTTTATGGTATCATGGGGCGTACTATGTAATATAAAACTGCGTACTTGTTTTATTTTGCGAAAACGGCTATCCTTTGCCTGTCGGGTCAAATTGAAAGGATGGAAAATCATGAACATAAACAGCATAGCCGAGCCTACCTAAAAACGGTGGAGCAAAACCCCACCGCCACATCGGTGTTTGACGGTAACCGCCGATTAAGCCGTCAAGCCTGCGGGAATTGGAAGAGGACGGCTTGGTGCACAGGGAACAGTTTAACGAAGTGCCGCCCCATGTGGAGTATTCTTTGACGGATATGGGCAAAGACTTGTTGCCCGT
>CAJOQC010000127.1 GCA_905236785.1 uncultured Selenomonadaceae bacterium | reverse complement strand
GGTATCATAAGCGACACTCATGGTCATGAAGGACGGTACAAAACGGCTTTTGACAAGTTTTTTGTCAACGCCGACCTTATAATTCATTGCGGCGACGTGCTGTATCATGGGCCGCGCAACCCCATGCTCTCCGATTACAACCCCGCCAAACTTGCCGAACACATCAACAATTCCCCTGTGCCTGTGGTTATTGCCAAAGGTAACTGCGACTCCGAAGTGGATGCCATGGTGTTAAACAACCCCGTTGAAGCCCCTTACGCCCATGTGTTTGCCGACGGGCTGCACATTGTTGCCGTACACGGGCACACCTGCCCCACGGACAAAGACAAGGACGAAATGGCCGCCCATATTAAAGCCGATGTGTTTATCAACGGGCACATTCACACCAACGTCCTGCAAAAACGGGGCGACACGGTGTTTGTAAACCCCGGCTCGCCGTCGCTGTCAAAACGTGAGGACAAACGCTCCACCGTTGCGCTTCTCGACACTTGCGCCAAAAATATCGCAATTTATGACATTGACAACGGCGAAAAGTTGATGAATATTGATTTTTAATAAACTTGTAACACAAAAATGAAAGCATAAATATTATGAAGGAAACGAAAGATTGTTTGACCAAGGCCGTTGCCGACGGCGTGCGGGTATATGCAGCCGTAACCACGAATCTTGCGGAAGAAGCGCGGCGGCGGCATGGGCTTTATCATTTGGCGGCGGCGGCCTTGGGGCGAACCATGACCGGTGCGCTGCTGTTGGCGGCGAACCTAAAAAACGACGAAGCATTGACGGTTAAAATCAGAGGGGACGGCATCTTGGGCGGCGTAACCGCCGACGCGTCCGCCTCGGGGTATGTGCGTGGCTATGTGGATAACCCCAAAGCCGTGTTGCCGACAAAGAACGGCAAACTTGACGTTGGCGGCGGCATAGGAGCCTCCGGGACAATAGCCGTCACTCGTTTTACCGGGCTGAAAGAACCCATAACCGGGCAATGCGAACTTGTAAGCGGCGAGATAGGCGACGACCTTACCCGCTACCTTTATGTATCGGAACAAACTCCCTCAAGCGTGGGTTTGGGCGTGTCTGTCGCCAAAGACGGCCACATTGAAGCGGCGGGAGGATTTTTTGTTCAACCCTTGCCGGAGGCGACGGAGGAAACCATAAGCAACCTTGAAAAAAACGTAGCTGATATTAAATCAGTCAGCACGATGATAAAAGAAGGGCGCGGCAATACGGGGATAATCGAAAATTTGCTAAATGGTTTTCCCAATGTGCGGATATTATCTACAGATAATGTAACTTTTAAGTGTCAATGTTCCAAACGACGAATCGAAGATATGCTCATTACACTGTCCGAACCTGATTTAACGAACCTTATCGCCGACGGCAAAGCGGAAGTAAATTGCCATTTTTGCGGCGAAAAATACGAATTTACCCTGCCGGAACTGCAGGCCATATTGGCGGTAAAACGCCGTTTGCGGGAAATGAAAAGATAAGAAAAAGCCCGTCCTCCGTAAGAGGACAGGCTAAACAGTAATTACACCGCACGTTGAACCTTTCCCGAACGAAGGCAACGGGTGCAAACGTTCATGCGCTTGACTTCGCCGTTTTTTATCACGCGAACACGCTGAATGTTCGGTTTCCATTTACGTTTTGTCTTTAAGTGCGAATGGCTGACGTTCATGCCGCTCATTATGCCCTTGTTGCACACTTCGCAAAATGCTGCCATATAATTAACCCTCCTTACTTTCCGTTCCCCCAAGCAAAATTGCCCACGGGATATGCTGAAGTATTTTATCACAAAAACAATTCATTAACAAGGACTTTTTTATGAATCGTTACAAAACGGCGGCTATAGTGTTGGCCTCCGTCAATTTTGGCGATGCCGACCGTATTTTAACATTATTCACCGAAAATCGCGGCAAAGTGCGCGCCACAGCCTTCGGCAGCCGCCGCCCCAAAAATTCCCTGTCCGCCCTTATGCCCTTTTACGAAATCGAAGCGGAATTAAGCGAAGGAACAAACCTTGACACGTTGCGCCAAGCAAACATTATCAATGTTTTCGACCCCTTGGAGGCGGGGCTTTTGCCTTTTGCCTATGGATCGTTTGTTGCCGAAACAGCGGAGGAATTTTTTGCGGAAAACCAACCCGACGAAGAAGTATTCGCCCTTTTGAAAATAGTTTTTTCCGCTTTGAAGCAAAAAAATCCCCGCGTTGTCGCCCTTATCGCCGCCTGGCAACTTATTTATTATGCGGGGGTGGGTCCTGCTCTTTTGACTTGCGCTTCCTGCGGCGCAGAATTAGGGCAAAACAGGCTTGGCGTCTTTGATAACAAATCAGGCGGCATATTGTGCCGAAAATGCGCCGCAGATAATGAAACAACGGGTGAAGAAATAAGCGAAACTTTACGACAATTTATCATAACGATTCGCGATTTCAACTGGCAGAACAAAGAGCCTATCCTTATGCGCCGCAATGAAATTTTGGGAGCGGAGCGGATAATTCTCTCTTATATGCGTTTTTTGACGGGAAAAGAGCCAAGAACATTGAAATTTATACGGGAGCTAAACAATGCTTAAACTGGTGACAGGCAGAGCAGGCACGGGCAAAACCGCCTTTTGTCTAAACGAGATAACAAAACGCGCCGCAAAAGACCCCACAGGGGATGCGCTCATTCTTTTGACCCCGGAGCATATGACGTTCAGCGCGGAACGGGAATTGGCTCGTATTTTGGGCTGTTGCACCCGGGTAAAGGCCGCAGGGTTTCGGCGTTTTGCCCGCAATGCGCTTTTGGCGGCGGGAGGCGCGGCAGTGCCGCGAGTAAGCGAAATAGGGCGCGAGATTATTTTGCAGAAAATTTTGCGGGACAACAAAAGCAAATTCACCGCCTTCACCCACGCCGCCCATGGCTTTGCCGCTCTGCTATCAGAAACGGTGAAAGAATTAAAAAGCTGGCGTTTTTCCGCCGACGAAGCGGAAAAAGCCGCCCAAAACACCGACAACGAAACTTTACGGGGCAAACTTATGGATCTGTCGCTCATAGAGCGGGAATTTGATGCGGCAATGGCCGGACGATTCACCGACGACGAGAGCCTCATGGAGGAACTGTGCCGCCGCTTGCCAAAAACCGATTTCATGAAAAACGCCGAAGTTTACATTGACGGTTTTGTTTTCTTTAATCCGCAAGAATTGGCGGTTATACGAACCATGTTGCCCTTGGCACAAAACATAACCGTAACTCTCACCATGGATGCGGCAGAAAATTCCTTGGAAAACACAGAGGAAACAGGGCTGTTTAATCGCGCCGAACAGACGCGCCGAACCCTCGTAACCCTCGCCCAAGAGCTTGACATACCCGTTAAAACTTTGCCCTTTGGAGAAAGCAAGCGATTTAAGAGCAAAGATTTAATATGTATTGAAAAGGACCTTTTTCGGCTTAAGTACGAAAAAAGCGAAACCGACGGCGGCGTTACAATAATCGAAGCCGCCAACAAACGCCTTGAAACCGCAGCTGCCGCAGCAGAAATAATCCGCCTTACGGCAACCGGAGCAAGATACAAAGATATAGGCATCATCACCCGCGACGAAACTTATTTTGCGCCGTTAAAACAAGCCTTGTTTGATGCCGGCATCCCTTTCTTTGCCGACGATAAGCGACGGGGCGCGGCGCACCCCTTGGCCGAGCTTATTAAAGGCGTATTTGCCGCCCTGCGGCGGTGGCGGCACGAAGATATTTTGCGCGTGTTACGAACAGGATTTTTGCCGGCGGTAACGGAGCAAATTGACATTCTTGAGAACTATGCGCGGGAATTTGGCATAAACGGAAAACGCCACTGGCTCGCCGAAGAAAGCTGGCGTTGGCTACGAACCGAAGAATATTCCGTGTTAAAGGCAGTAAATGACGAAAAAAAAGAAAATACTGACACAGACCTAATTGAACGCGCCGCAAATATCGAAAGAAAGCTTACGACCATTGATCTTTTGCGGCGAACGGCAACCGCCCCTTTGGCAAATTTTGCCGACAAACTCCAAAAATCAAAAACCCTCCGAGAGATAACCCTTGCCTTGTACGAATTTCTCATGGAACTTGACGTTCCCTCGCGCCTTGAAGAATGGGCAACAGCCGCCGAAAAGGACAACCGCCCGGACAAGGCCGCCGAACATCGGCAAATATGGAACGGCGTAACAGAAATCATGGATCAGTTGGTGCAAACAGGCGGCGACGACACAATAAAACCCGCCGATTATGCCGACCTTCTTGCTGTAGGTCTAAACGCCTTACAAGTATCGTTAATCCCGCCCGGACGCGATTATGTTACAATCGCCGATTTTGACCGTAACAGCTTGGATAATATTCCTATATTATTCATTGTTGGGGCAAATGATACAGTAATGCCCCGTCGAATAAGAGAAAAAGGAATTTTAACCGATGCCGACCGCTTGCGCCTTGACAAATTGGGCGTAAAATTACCAAGCGGCACGAAAGATACGGCCATGAGCGAGAATTATCTTCTTTACAAAGGTTTCACCAAAGCAAGGGAAAAACTGTTCGTTTCTTATGCTCTTGCGAACACCGGGGGCGAAGGATTGACAGCGGCAGCGGCAGTGAAGAAATTACAAACGATATTGCCGAATGTTAATGTTATTCGCTTGCCGTTGTCAAACAACATGGGCGACGGCGAAGAAATGACCGCAACGGACATATTGCGGCTTGCCGAGCGTCATATTGCCCTTAATTACCTTGCCGCCGTACTGTCGGAGTATAAGGCCGGCGGCAAAATGTCTCCTTGGTGGCGCGATGTGTACAATTTCTTCATAACTCTTTTGCGCAACGAAAAAGAACAAAACATTACAAAAATAACAACAGATAACAACAACAAGAACCTTGCCCGTAATTTTGACATGATTATTCATGGTCTGTTTGCTAAGGCCGACATGGAGCGACTGGACAAAGACGAATCTTTGCGGCTTTTTACGCAAAAAGGGCGTTTGCGCGGCAGCGTCACGCGGTTTGAGCGTTTCAGCGGCTGTCCCTTTGCCCATTTTGCCCGTTACGGCTTGCGGCTTACCGAGCGGAAAGAATACGAATTTGCGCCCTTTGACATTGGCATAATGCTCCATGATGCTCTGCGGGAATTTGGAGAAACTTTGGCACAGAGAGGGAAAAAGCCCGCCGACCTTACGGAGGATGAGGCCGTTGCCCTCATGGACGAAATCATCGATCGCGCCGCTCCATTGCAACGAAGCGCGTTGCTTTTGAGCAACGCCCTTTATCGTCACCGCTTAAGCCACATTAAATTATTGGCACAAAGGAGCATCAAGCGTCTTGTTGCCTTGGATAAAATCAGTATGTTCCACCCGGCGTATTACGAGCGGAGGTTTAAGAACCTCCGATATACCCTAAAAGACGGCACAGTTTTGGAGATAACGGGGCAAATAGACCGTCTTGACATATCGGAGGACGGAAAATATTTTTTGGTATACGACTATAAGACAGGTTCTGTCAGTATCAATCTTACAAAGATTTATTATGCCCTGCAACTGCAACTTTTGACCTATCTCTTGGCGGCGCAAAACTTTTTGCGGGGGCAAAAGGAGGCGTTGCCTGCGGGCATACTCTACTTTTTTTTGCGTTACCCCTCCGTCACGGCCAAAGATGCCCAAGAGGCGGAAAAACTGCGGGATGCCAAAATCAAAATGCAAGGCTACGTCCTTGACGACCCTAATATTGTAAAGAGTATAGATCCGGTGGGCAGGTATTTGGGCATACTTGTTACACAAAAAGACAAAATAAATGCAACATACAAAAAACGTCTTAAAACTGCCGAAGAATTTAATTTGCTTTGCCGCCACACGGAAATGGCCGTAAAAGAAATAGGCGACGAAATAATGGCAGGCGTTATAAAAGCCGCGCCCGGCCGATTAGACGACGAAGCACCATGCAAATATTGCGAGTATAGGGCGGTGTGCAAGTTTGACCCCATGATTGACGGCTATACATATCGGGAATTGCCTTCTCTGGACGAAGAGGAGATAATCGAAAAAATCACAGACGGGAAAGGTTCGCATAATGGAATGGACGAAGGAACAGAAAGAGGCTATTGAGCTTAGGGGAAAAAATATTTTGGTGGCGGCGGCGGCAGGTTCGGGGAAAACCGCCGTATTAGTCGAGCGCATAATAAGGCTTCTCATAGAGGGAAAAGCCGAAGCGGACAGACTTTTGGTTGTAACTTTTACCCATGCCGCCGCCGAAGAGATGCGCGAACGAATTTCCTTATCCCTTGCCAAGGAAATACAAAAAGCGCAAGGAAGTAAACTGCAACATCTGCAAAAGCAGTTAATCCTGTTGCCGAGTGCGCCCATTTCCACCTTGCACTCTTTTTGCCAAACGATTATACGGCAAAATTTTCATCTTACGGATTTGCCCAATGATTTTCGCGTAGGCAATGAACAGGAACTCTTGCTTTTGCGCGAAGACACCGTAAACGAGCTTTTTGCCGACGAGTACGAAAAAGGCGCAGAGGATTTTTTGCGCTTTGCCGACGATTTCGGCGGCGACGAACGAGGCTTTAACAAACCCGCCGCCCTTATCCTATCCCTTTACGAATACAGCCGCAGTCAGCCTTTCCCCGATGCATGGTTAAAATCCGCCGCCGACAATTTTGCCCCCAAGCTCGCCAAAATAAGCGATTTCCCGTGGTTTGTAACAATATTACAGGAAACGCAGCTAACTCTTGAAAGCGCGGCCGCCGACAACGAAGCCGCCTTAAACGCCGCCCAAGAATACGGTTTTGAAAAATACGAAGCGAAATTGTTACAACACAAAGAACAGATAGAACACGCCCAAAAAGCGGCGGAGCATAACGATTTCGACGCTATTGTAAATACATTTAACGCTTTTAACTTTGACATTGGGCGAGAAACAAAAGCCGACAAAGAACTGACGCAAATAGTCAAAGATTTGCGGGATTGTTACAAAAATTCATTGAACGTTCTGAAGGATAAATATTTCATCAAAAAGGAAAAGGATGCCTTGGGGGATTTATACATGGCCGCCCCTTATGTGAAGGAATTGTGCCGCCTTACCCTTCTTTTTGCCGAACGTTTTGCCGTTGCCAAGCGGGAGAGGCTGTTGGTGGATTTTTCCGACTTAGAGCATACGGCTCTTTCGATATTAAACGAAGGGGACGGAACACTTTCTCCCTCCCCCGTCGCCCTTAATTATCGCGAACATTTTGACACGGTGACGATTGACGAATATCAGGACACCAATGCAGTGCAAGAGGCGATTTTGAACCTTGTGGCCAACCCCGACCGCCCCAATCTTTTCGCCGTGGGGGACGTAAAACAGAGCATATATAGGTTTCGCCTTGCCGACCCGACTTTATTTATCGAAAAATATCATTCTTACCCCAAAATGGGCGAAAAATATCGCCGTATTGACCTGCGGCAAAATTTTCGCAGCCGCGCCGAGGTGTTGGCGGCAATAAATTTCGTCTTTGTGCAACTTATGAACAGCCGCACCATGGAACTTGATTACGACAAAGCGGCCGAGCTTGTTCCGGGCTTTTCATACCCCAAGACGGAACTGCCCGTATTTGACGGCGCGGCCGAGCTTGACATCATCTGCCGTAGCGACGGCGACAGGGAAAAAACCTTTGTTCATGAAGCGCGGCTTATTGCCCGACGGCTGATGGAAATTAAGCGCGCCAAAACCTGCGTTTACGACAGCAAAAAAGACGAATATCGCCCCTTTAAGTGGCGCGATGCGGTTATTCTTATGCGGTCGGTTTTCGGCAAAGCTCAGGCGATTTTGGACGAGCTAAAAGCCGCCAACATTCCCGCTTATTCCACCGGGGACGCGGGGTATTTCGAGGAAACGGAAATTTCGCTGATGCTTAGTCTGTTGTCGGTTTTGGACAACTCTCGACAAGATATACCCTTGGCGGCGGTTTTGACTTCGCCTGTGGCAGAGGTTACGCAACGGGAATTGGCCACCCTCAGATTGGCGATGCCGGACGGCGACCTTTACGACACGCTTTTGGCGGCAAACAACCCCGACAAAGCGGTAACAAACGGCGAAATTTCCCGCAAACTTAGGCATAAAATCGCTTTGTTCCTAAAAAACCTCAGCCGTTGGCGAACAATAGCCCGAGATTATTCCGTAAGCGAGCTTTTAATCATTTTGTACCGCGAAACCGGCTATTATGATTACGTTGGCGCGTTGCCGGGGGGCGTTTTACGACAGGCGAATTTGCGTATGCTGATTGAGCACGCCGCCGAGTACGAAGAAACAGATTCTCGCTCGCTATTTGCCTTTTTGCGGTTCGTGGAGCGAATGAAGAACGCCGACACCGACCTTGCCGCCGCCAAAACCCTGGGCGACAGCGAGGATGTAGTACGGATTATGACCGTCCATAAAAGCAAAGGTCTGGAGTTTCCCGTGGTTTTCGTGGCAGGTATGGGGACTAATTTTTTCTTTGACGACGGCGAAAAGGTGATTTTTGATTCTGCGGGCATAGGCAGCTATGCCCCGGATCATGACATGGCATACACCCGCAGCACCCTGTCCTACAACGCCCTAAAGAGCCGCGCCGACGCTTTGGCCTGCGCCGAAGAATTGCGAATATTATACGTTGCAATGACCCGCGCCCGAGAAAAACTCATCATGGTGGGAATGACCAAAAAACAGAAAGATTTTGCCGCCCGTATCGGCAAACTTGCCGCCGCCGCAAACACACCGACGGCAAGTTTGCCCCCAAATATTCCCGCCGCCGCCGATTCATTTTTGACATGGCTCGTTGTCGGCCTATTGCGTCATAAGGACGGCGCACCCTTGCGCGAATTGGCAAGCGTCGATTATTTGCCCACGGATTTTGTGGATTACGACGACAGATCCCGCTGGCAAGTGAACATCACTGAAAGCGGCGAGGAAAACACAGCGGCGGAGATTGCCAAAAACGAAACACTTAACCTCATAAAAGCGGGTTTACCCCTTGACCCCTCCGTTTATGCCGAAAAAGTCAACGAATTATTGTCACAAACGCCATACATACCTGCCAACAACATACCCGTAAAACTGACGGTTACAGAAATGAAGCGACGTTTTGAAAACGAAAACGAAGCCTTGGTCGGCACCTCCTTTGCTTCTTTTGCAACCAAAGGGGACGGAGAAAAGCCGATATTTGCCGCGCCGAAATTTTTGCGGGAAAAGAAAATCGACGGTAGCGAGTACGGCACAATAATGCACGCCGTAATGCAACACGTCGATATAAAAGGCGATCTTTCGCCAAAGGGGATTAGGGCGCAAATAGAACAAATGGTGAATGAAGAAATTTTTCTCCCCCATGAGGCGGCTGCGGCAAGCCCCGCCAAAATCGCCGCCTTTTTTGCCGCACCCTTGGGGAAGCGTATGCGACGCGCCGACTTCATAAAGCGGGAGATGGCCTTTTTTAGGCTCATTGATGCAAAACGTTTTTTTCCCGAAGCCGACGACGAAAAAATTTTTGTGCAAGGGGTTATCGACTTGCTGTTTAGGGACGGGGAAAAATATGTTTTGGTCGATTATAAAACCGATCGCGACACCACACCCTCTACGGCTATTGCCCGATATAAACTCCAGCTTACACTCTACCGCGAGGCCGCCGAAGAAATTTTGCGCCGCCCCGTGGACGAGTCGTATCTATTTATGCTCTCTGACGGTTCCACTGTGCAAATGACGTGATATGCCTATCAATAAAAAAGCCGCCTTCAGAAAAGGCGGCAAAATTTTTTTTACGCAGGGAAAAATTCGTTATGCACCGCATTCACGGCATCTTTAATCTCGCTGCTCTTAATAAGGCAGGATACGCTGATTTCCGAGGTGCTGATGATGTCGATGTTGATGCCCGCTTTGGCCAACGCGCCGAACATTCTGGCGGCGATGCCGGGGTTGCCGAGCATACCCGCGCCCACGATTGACACCTTAGCGACGTCCTCTTCTATTAGCACCGCCACAGCGTCAAGCTCTTCGGCCACTTTGTCAACCACGGCTTTGGCTTGGTTTAGGTCGCCTATTGCCACGGTGAAAACCATGTCGGTGACGTTCTTTTCAATGTTTCGTATGCTCTGCACTATCATGTCAACGTCAACGTTGGCATCGGCCAAGGCGGCAAAAATCTTATGCGCCACGCCGGGGGTGTTTTGAACGCCCAAGACGGCTATTTTGGCAACCTTCTCATCATGCGCCACGCCGCGAATAACAAACGACTTTTCTTCCATTGTATAATCCTCCCTAATTACAGTCCCGCGATTTTGGCTGAAGGTAGAACGCACATGAATGGGTATGCCGTAAAGCTGACCCATCTCCACCGAACGCGGCTGCATGACCCCTGCGCCCAACCGCGCCATTTCGAGCATTTCGTTGTAGGTAATTTCCTGCATTTTCCTCGCGCCCTTGGCAATACGGGGGTCGGCGCTGAATACGCCCTCAACGTCGGTAAAAATTTCGCATGAATCCGCCTTTAACGCGCCGGCCAAAGCAACAGCCGACGTGTCCGAGCCGCCGCGCCCCAAAGTTACGGGGTTGCCCGCCGCATCCGCACCCTGAAAACCCGCCACGATTACGATTTTGCCGCTGTCAAGCTCTTCATGCACACGCCGGGGGGTTATGTCCAAAATACGCCCCTTGGTGTAAACATCGTCGGTGGCAATGCCCGCCATGCGCCCCGTCAGCGAAATTGCATCCTGACCCAATTTCTTAAAGGCCATGGCCAAAAGGGCGATTGTCACCTGTTCCCCGGTGGTGAGGAGCATATCCATTTCCCGGGCAAAACGATACGGGTCTTGGTCTATGCCCTTGGCAAGCTCTATAAGTTCGTCGGTGGTGTCCCCCATGGCGGATACCACCATAACGATTTGTTCGTCAGCTTGTTTTTCTCGCAAAACGCGTTCGGCGATTGCGGTTATTTTTTCGGCGGTGGCCACGCTGGAACCGCCGAATTTTTTTACCGTCAGCAAATTTCATTCCTCCCTAAAAAAACATCCCTTGCGGAACGGGGTTATTATACAGGAATTTAACCCAATCCGCAAGAAGTCTCCCGCCTCTGTAGGCGGGAGTAGTTCACTTTGTTCGTCCATAAAAATATCAGCGTTGCCCATTGACGTAAAAATTCCGCAAATAAGCGGCGGTTTTTTTAGGAACGAGTTTTTTTATCTTTTCAAATTCCCCCGCCGCGCAAAGTTTTCGCACCTCGCTTGCGCTTATGGCCTTGCCCCCCGATTTTAGGCGCGGAATTTCCACGAACTTTATGCCGTACTTGGGGAGAATTTGCTCCATGCTTTCGTTGTATTGGCGGGTCACATTGTCAAAGGGTTCTTCCCCGGCAAATCTGAGGGTTATGTTTAGGCATGGGGCGATTTCGGCGGCGAACAAATTAACGTCCGTGCTTGTGTCGATTTTGCGGTCTTGTAAACTTTCTTTATTAAAATATTCTTCAAAAGTCCGCGTCGAAATGATAAACTCCCCGCTTTTAAGGACAGTCACCCGTTTTAGATCCCGGAGGTTCTCTTTAACAAGGGCGAAACGGTCGGCAAAAGGAAAGTCCGATTTATCCTCTTCCACCACAAACACCACAAGACGATCACACTTTTTAAGGGCTTCTTCAACAAGGTAACGATGCCCGTTGGTAAAGGGGTTGCAGTTCATGACAATCGCCCCCACGGTGGGGGAAATATTGTTTCGGAACACCTTTTTTAGATGTTCTTTATAAACGTGCAGTTGCTCGTCCTCGTCATTGTTCTGTTTGGCCGGTGGCGTCCACTCGCCCTCAAGGGTTTCGTCAAAGAAATTATGTTTTTGCAAAAAGTCAAATATGCCGTCGGCAATCATGCGGTTGCCGTTTCGGCTGTAATGCCCGTCGGTGAAAATTTCGCCGTAGTTATGGGGGCGGACAGACATAAGCGACAAATTGCAGTGGGGGATGCCCCATATATGGTTTGACGCAACAAAAACAATATCGCCTTGTTGATAAGGAATGTCAATCAAAGTGTTTACGTCGCGAGCTTCGTCAACGCCGGAAAAAGAACAATTACAAACAGAAAATTTTTCTTCAGGTGCTGACGAATTTAACCGTCTTTGCAAAAAGGACTCGAAGGTATTCGCGTCGCTATTGCCTATGCCGTAACAATACGACGGTCCTATAACGTATATAAAACGTTTTGGATTTATAGGCTGATCGGTTGTAAGCCTTCTTCCATTAACAACATTAACGCCCGGAGCATGATAATCGGCAATACGTCGCAATCCGTTAAGATTTACATACGATGGCGGCATCTTCCAAGTTTCCCACATTTCTTCAGCAGATGAGTAATCTTCCATAAACGGAAAAACTTTCTGTTCATAATACGGTTTCATTTTTTCAATGTGGCCCGCGTATTCGGTAAACCAGTTAGCATTTTTACTTTTTTCTTCTCGCACAAACTTCTCATAATCCGACAGGTTCTTGCAATGGTTCGGCGGAAAGCGCGGCACGGAAAGGGTGACAATTTGTACCCCCCCCCCGTATTTTTGACAAAATTCCGACAGCGCGGGTTCAACAGGGCTTTTGGCTACGGTGTTGCGCGAAAAAGCGAAGGTATCAAAGGAACAACTGTGAACCGGCTCGTCCTTGTCTATATCAAAGACCAAAATATTAAACCCGCGCTCGCCGTTACGCTCGCCGTTAAATAAATTCGCGCCGTCAAACATGGCCATTGCGCCGCTGCCTATGCCCACTTGATAATTAAACCCCGCGCTGTACACCAAAAGCTCATGACTGTTTATCTTGCCTTCAACGGTCAAGGGTCTGTCAAGTTCCTCGCTCACCAACTCCCGCACCACTTGCCCTTTATGGATAATCGCGATATAAGGTTGGCGATAACGGTTAAGCATATTCACTTTAAGCCCCAAGTCCGCCATGGCCGAGGCGTGTTCCGGGGTGAAATACGGGGCGGCACCCGTGTCCGCCACCGCGATAAACACAAGGTAACGGGGCAAAATTTTCTTTAACAGCCGCAAATAGTTAAGAAAATCCCGCTCCTTTTGTAACTGTTGCACATAGTCTTCCGTTTGTTTGTCCATAAATACCTCCTTAAAGCCTTTTGAAAAGAAGAATTGTTTTTTTAGATATGCCCATAAATTTCAGATAAAATGTCTGCCATTTGCGCCGAGGTAACCGCAGGTATTGACGACTGTGCGAAGTCTTTTATGTTTTCCGTAACGATATATTCAGCGTTTACCTTCTTAGCGCACTTTTCTTGCAAACAATCTTCAAAATCAACGAAAATGTCGTTTTTTATTGCAGAAATAACGTCTTCATGTGATGCTCCCGTAACTTTAACCAATTCGCATAAATCAAGCAATAAGCTGCGACGTTCTTGAACTGCTTTTTTCCTTAGCGCGTACCATATTATCGACACCGTATGAAACGCCATATAACCGTTAATCTTTTTTCTCCGGCAAAAGTCTAATATTTCTTTAGCGTATACACATTCCGGCGGTCGGTTGAGGAGATAATTAAGAAGTACATTTGCGTCAATCAGCAAGGTGATATTTTTCATTGATGGCGTTTTTCACCTCTTGTTTCCAATCAAAATCTGCATCCCAAAAATGCTTGTTGACATCTCGCCATTTTTCCAAGCGTTCAAAGGCGGCATCTTTTTCCGCACTTACGTCGTCGAAATGTACATAATCGGAAGATTTATCCAACATACCCTGCAAAAAATTTATCGCGGTCAATACTTCATTATCCGGCAATCGGTAAATCATATCAACGGCCTGAGCGCGCAATGTAACCATTACTTTTATCATCTCCCACAACACGTTCGAGCGCACCAACCTGCGCTTACTCCCTCGCCAAAGACGCGCCGTTGTCGGCGATTATTTTTTTGTACCAATGGAAGGATTTTTTTCTGTAGCGGTTCATGGTTCCGCTGCCGTCGTCGTTGCGGTCTACATAGATAAAGCCGTACCGCTTTTTCATTTCGGCGGTGGAGGAGCTTACGCAGTCAATGCACCCCCAGGTGGTGTAGCCCATTACGGGTACGCCGTCGGCTATCGCCTCATCAACCTGCACAAGGTGGTCGTTTAGGTAATTTATGCGATAATCGTCGTTGACGGTTTTGCCGCCCTGCCCGTCGTCAACAAGTTCATCCGCCGCGCCAAGGCCGTTTTCCACGATAAACAGCGGCTTTTGCCAACGGTCGTAATATTTGTTCAGCGTGTAGCGAAGCCCTTTGGGGTCTATCGCCCAGCCCCAGGCGGATTTTTTCAGATACGGGTTTTCAACGCCGCCCAACAGGTTGCCTTCGCCGCGAGTACCCCCCGTCGCCGATTCGCAAATGCTCATGTAGTAGCTGAAGGACACAAAATCAACGGTGTTTTCCCGCAAAAGTTCCTCTTCGCCGTCGGCAAATTTTATTTCGATGTTGTTTTCGCAAAAATATCTTTTCATATAGCCGGGGTACACGCCGCGACAATGAACGTCGCCGAAAAAGTCGTTGAAATGGTCGGCTTCCATTACCTTTATTATGTCGTCGGGGTTGGGCGTGAGGGGGTAGGTGGGCATGGCCAAAATCATGCACCCAATCTTTGACTGCGGCATAATCTCCCGGGCAATTTTCGTCGCCAACGCCGAGGCCACGAGTTCATGGTGGCAGGCTTGATACAAATCCTGCAAAGACAATTTGTCCTTGGGGGTCAAAATGCCGCCGCTCATTAACGGCTCATGCAACACGGAATTTATCTCGTTGAAGGTGAGCCAATACTTAACCTTGTCCTTATAGCGGGCAAAAATCGTGCGGACAAATTTTTCATAAAAGCCGATAAGGTCATGATTTACCCAACCGTCATATTTTCGGGCAAGATTAAGGGGCGTTTCGTAGTGGGAAACCGTCACCAGCGGCTCGATGCCATGTTTTCGGCACTCGTCAAAGAGATCGTCATAAAACTTTAGCCCCTGTTCGTTTGGCGCGTCGTCGTCGCCGTTGGGGAAAATCCGCGACCATGCAACGGACGTGCGAAACACCTTAAAACCCATTTCGGCAAAAAGGGCAATGTCCTCTTTGTAACGGTGATAAAAATCTATCCCCTCTAAGAACATATTATCGGGGGTAGGTTCCTCCGTCGGCTCGCCTTTTATCCCTCGCGGCATAATGCTTCGTATGTCCAAGCCCTTGCCGTCCTCGTTATACGCGCCTTCCACCTGATTTGCGGCAACCGCGCCGCCCCAAAGAAAATTTTTCGGAAAATGCATAATTATCACCCTTCTTTTTTTTGATATTGTATCACAAAGATAGCAAAACGAAAATTTTTTTTGTAAAAATCATTCACAATTTTCTCCGTAAAACTTTTCCCCTATTGACAAGAACGTTAAAAGCATATAAAATATATAACTGTCGCGGAGAGTTGTCCGAGTGGTTGAAGGAGCACGACTGGAAATCGTGTGTGCGGTGATACCGTACCGAGAGTTCGAATCTCTCACTCTCCGCCATTTTT
>CAJOQC010000126.1 GCA_905236785.1 uncultured Selenomonadaceae bacterium | reverse complement strand
GGAGGAGGGTGTCGGCGTAGCCGACGGGAGGAGGTATAAAAGCGAGTTTTTAGAGATGCCCTTAAATTTTTATCGAGGATTAGTATTACTTTGTAGTAAACATTTATAAATGCCCTGCCTAAAATATGCTGTGCCATCTATATAAGCATTTGCCAAATCAACGATTTTATCTTGCAAATTTTCGTTATTTCGTATATAGTCGGTCGGGATGCCGATTCTTAAATTCCAAGCGGCATCGACAAGTTCAAATGTTCTTTCGCGGGTGGGTCTGTCCTTTTCTGCCATGGCGTACCAATCATGTTGCCCCGCAGATACCCATGTCAGCACTTCGGTTATATCGTTGGTTTCCGCAGCGGCTTTGCGTATAAACGAAACAGCCGTTTGCAGGAAAAAATCATGCACTGCCGGAATAAATCCCATGTAATCACCTTCAATTTTGTCTGCAACGCTCTTTTCTAAGCACACACATTTTTTCAATAGGGCATCTCTGTTTGCCAATAATATTCGTCCGAAAGTATAGATGAAAGCGTAAGTAATTTCAATAAAAAAGCAGCCGAAGACTTTTCCACAAAAAATCTGTGGAAAAGTGCAAAAAAAATCTTCGGCAAAGAGGAATTTTTTTGCCTGCGTCGAAGTAATACCGCAACTGACTTCAGAACGCGGCAAAAGGCGCAAGATGTTAGTTAAAGAGCTTTATCAAACAACATAATAAAGTTATTATACCATTATAAAAATCCAAAGAAAAGGAGGAATCATTCGGATGAAGAATCTGAAACTCAAGGAACTTGTCGGCAAGTTATCGGGCAAGATGGGTTCCAACCAGTCCATAGCGTTGGCGGCTGTTGTCTGCGTCGCCATGGCGCTGCTTATCATTTTCTTCCCCACAGGCGGCGGCGAGGATAAGCAGCAAGCGGAAAAGACCGCAGAACCTGTTGTTACGAAAACAAAAATCGTGACGGCAGCGGTTGACATTCCCGCTCGGACGTTCATTCGCGAAGAAATGCTGAAAATGAAGGAGGTGAACAGCACCGAAGTCCCCGAAGGCGCAATTACGGAAATTAACACCCTTATCGGCAAACCCACCAGCGCAAATGTTTTGCAAGGCGACGTTTTTACCGACAAGAAGTTTTACAAAGACCTTAAAATGCTCGGCTTCAGCGGCGTAATACCCGCCGACTGCCGCGCAATAACCGTGCCGATTTCGGACATAACCGCCGTGGCGGGTTTCCTAAAACCCGGCGATTATGTTGACGTAATGTTGGTAAACGTCGGCGAAGGGGGCGCATCCGGGGAGATACTTTTGCAAAACGTGCTTTTGCTGGCCATAAACAAGAACGGCAACAAACCCGACCCCAACGCGCCCCAAGAACAACAACAGCAACAAAACGACCAAAACAAAGACGGCAAAGACAAGGAAAAACAACAGCAACCCCAAGGCGGCCTTAACGCCTCCACCGAGGAGATGTCCATGGCGACTTTGGCGCTGACGCCGCCGGAGGCTTTGCAACTTGCGGCAAAATCCCGTCAAGGGCTTGTCTATTTGTCACTTCGCCCATTTAAGCCTTCCGATGTATTTGTGACGGACACGGAGTATAAAGATGCGGCTGCTTTGGCGGCGGAAGCCAAGAAAGAAGCGGCGGCAAAACCTGCGGCAACGCCCGCGCCGGCGGCAAAAACAACGCCCGCCCCCGCGCCAAGCTACACGCCGCCTGCGGCAACGGCGGCAAAACCGGCCCCTGCGCCTGCTCCTAAAGAGTCCGTGGAAGTTATACGCGGTGTGGAAAAATCAACGGTGGGGGTGAATTGACAAATGTTGGGACGTAAATTTTTTAGCGCGGCCGTAGCAACAGCCGCGATATTCTCGGCGGCTCCGGCATTTGCCTATGTTCAGCCGATAGCTATGGAGATAAACCAAACTTATTACTTGACCACCGCCAACAAGATAACCCGCGTGGCTGTGGCTAATCCGAAAATTGCCGACGTGACGGTGGTGGGCGCAAGCGCGCTTAACGTCGTAGCCTTTGAATCCGGCACCACTACCCTTGATATATGGACAACCGACGGCACAAAGGAACAGTACGCAATAACCGTAAGCGCAACGGACAGCGGCATGGCAAAACTCATCGAAGAGGCCATTGACCTACCCAACGTGAGGGTGCAAAAAGTCGGCGGCCGTGTTCTTCTTAGGGGAACGGTTGAAAACCAGTACGAGAAAAATTTGGCGGTCAGAATCGCCTCGCTTTTCCTAAACAGCGCGGAGAGCGGCGCAGGGTCCACCGCCACCAGCCGCGGGCTTTTGTCCAGCTCGGTGACGGTGAACGACGAGGACGTGACCAACCCCAACGTCATAAATCTTCTTGAAATGACGAACCCGGATCAGATAAATTTCGAGGCCGTCATAATGGAAATAAATTCCGACGACGCAAAGCAACTCGGCCTTACATGGAGTTCGCCAAAGGGCGGTTCGACTTACTCGACCAGCGATTCCTTGGGCACTGTCACCCTTAACGACCCGGGGTTCTTCTACTTCGGCGAAACTTACGGCGAGCAACGTGAGGCCGGCAATCATTGGTATTCGCGAAATTGGCTCTTTAGGCATTTTTCGCAGATAAATGCAAATCTTCGCCTGTTGGTGGAGAAAGACCGCGCCCGGGTAGTGTCGCGGCCGAACATAACCACCATGAGCGGCAAAACGGCGGGCATACACCTTGGAGGCACGATTCTTTACCCGAAATCCGCCGGCAACAGCACCACTTCCATTGAAGAGAAGGATTACGGTATCAAACTTAATCTCATTAACCCGGTGGTTGACAGGCAAGGCAACGTAACGACCCGGCTCTATGCATCGGTCAGCTCCATTGACAACGCCAACGGCGTAACCCTTGACGGCTATACAATTCCCGGCCTTAGAGAACGTTCCGCCGACACCATGGTGAATATCCCTTCGGGCATGACCATGGTAATTGGGGGCATGATAGACTCCGAAGAAGCGGACAACGTGCAAAAAGTCCCGCTCCTCAGCAGTATCCCGTGGATTGGCGAGCTGTTTAAGTACCACTACAAAACCCGTGACAAATCGGAAATTATTATTTTCATAACTCCGCGAGTGGTGAACGAAAGCACGCCGGCCAAGATGACTGCCAAGATGCGCGATTATTACCGCGAGAACCAAGAGGATGTCGACAGCCGTTACGACGTCGATCTAAACGAACAACTTAAAGAAAGAGATGTTCGCGAAAAGCCCAAGAAAGAGGAAACCAACAAAAACGGAACCGCCGCCAAAGACCCCAACCGCAAAGTAAGGCTTTTGGGGGGCGACGATGATTATAAACAAAACGACGAGATGACGGCCAAAGAAGCCGCCGATGAGCAGGTGGCAGCTGAAAAGACCGCCGAAGAAAAACGCATGACCGCCGAAGAACGGTTAAACGCCATGGAGGAAAAGAGGAAGGCGGAGAAAGACAAAGCCGCCGAGGAAAAAGCCGAGGCCGAGCGTAAAGCCGAAGAAAAAGCCAAGGCCAAAGCCGAAAAGGAAGAACAAGAAAGAAAGCGCAAAGAACCAAAAGCCAAAGCATCGGAAGACAAAGACTCCCTTATCGGCAAATACCTTAACCAAAAGGTTCTTCCGGGCGTAACCGAAGAACAAACGGAATCGGCAATGCGGGATTAAAGTTGTTCGGAAAAACATTTTAGTGAAGGGCATCTCTAAAAACTCTTTTTCAAATAGCACCCCTCCGGCGCTTCGCGCCACCTCCCCTTTCAGGGGAGGCTTGGGATTCCTG
>CAJOQC010000125.1 GCA_905236785.1 uncultured Selenomonadaceae bacterium | reverse complement strand
TCAAATATCCAAATTCTTCACAAGTTTTGCGTTTTCTTCGATGAACTGGCGGCGCGGCTCCACCTTGTCGCCCATCAAAATGGTGAACAGTTCGTCCGCTTCCTGCGCATCCTCCATGTCAACCCGAAGCATGGTGCGCTCGGCAGGGTCCATGGTGGTCTCCCAAAGCTGCTCCGGGTTCATTTCGCCCAAACCTTTGTACCGTTGCACGGTTATGCCGTCTCTGCCCACTTCGTCGAGTTTCTTGGCAAGCTCCTCGTCGCTGTAGGTGTACCAATGGTTTTTGCCCTTCCTTATTTGATAAAGGGGCGGCTGGGCGATATAAACATGGCCATGCTCAATAAGAGGTTTCATATAGCGGTAAAAGAAAGTAAGGAGCAAGGTGCGAATATGCGCCCCGTCCACGTCGGCATCGGTCATGATGATTATTTTGCCGTAACGACGCTTGGCAAGGTCAAATTCTTCGCTTATCCCCGTGCCGAAGGCCGTTATCATGGTGCGAATTTCCGCGTTGGCAAAAATCTTATCGAGGCGCGCCTTCTCCACGTTCAAAATCTTGCCGCGCAAGGGCAAAATAGCCTGAAAACGACGGTCGCGCCCTTGTTTGGCGCTGCCGCCTGCGGAATCGCCCTCCACGATGTAAATTTCCGCCTGTTCCGGGTCTTTCACAGAGCAATCCGCCAATTTGCCCGGCAAACTCGACACCTCAAGGGCGTTTTTGCGGCGGGTAAGCTCCCGCGCCTTCCGCGCCGCCTCCCGCGCCCGCGCCGCCATTATGGCCTTTTCGATTATTTTCTTGGTGACAGCCGGATTTTCCTCAAAATACTCCGACAACCCTTCGCTGACAATCGAATCCACAATGCCGCGAACTTCCGAATTGCCCAGCTTGGTCTTGGTCTGCCCCTCAAACTGCGGCTCGCGGATTTTTAGGGAAATAACCCCCGTCAACCCTTCCCGCACGTCATCGCCGGTCAAATTCGCGTCGTTGGCCTTTAGAATGTTCTGCTTGCGGGCAAAATCGTTGGCGGCGCGGGTGAGAGCCAGCTTAAACCCCGCAAGGTGAGTGCCGCCCTCCTCAGTGTTGATGTTGTTGACAAAGCTCAAGATGTTTTCTTGGTAGCTGTCGTTGTACTGAATGGCTATCTCAACCACCGTATCGTCCTTCGTGCCGTTAAAATAAATCGGCTCGGGGTTAAGTTTTTCCTTTTTGCGGTTCAGATGCTCCACAAAAGAGCTGATGCCGCCCTCGAAATGGAAAGTGTCGCTTTTGCCCTCGTCCCGCTCGTCGCTCAGGGTAATGGTGATGCCATGGTTTAGGAACGCCAATTCCCGCAAACGGTGCTTTAACGTGTCGTAGCTGTAGGTTGTGACGGTGAAAATCTCCGGGTCAGGGGTGAAAGTAACGGTGGTTCCCGTGTCCTCCGCCGTTCCGATTTCCGTTAGGGGGCTTTTCGTCACGCCCCGTTCAAAGGAAATTTCGTAAATCTTGCCCTCGCGTTTTACCTGCACGTCCATGGAAGTAGACAGAGCATTCACCACCGACACGCCCACGCCATGAAGGCCGCCGGAGACTTTGTAGCCATCGCCGCCAAACTTGCCGCCGGCGTGCAAAACCGTCAGCACCACCTCAACGGCGGGCTTGCCGCTCTCATGCATATCCGTGGGTATGCCGCGCCCGTTGTCAACAACGGTGATACTGTTGTCTTTTCTGATGATAACGTCAATATGGGTGCAGTACCCGGCCAGAGCCTCGTCAATGGAGTTATCGACCACTTCGTAAACAAGATGATGAAGCCCCCGCTCGGAGGTGCTGCCGATATACATACCCGGACGCATCCTCACGGCCTCCAAGCCTTCCAATATCTGAATCTGCTCCGCGCCGTACTCGCCCTCCACGGCGGACACTTCGGCGGCATCCTCGTTAAGGTTTATGATTACGCCCTCCGTATCCGGCGCATCCCCCAAACCGTCATCGACATTCTCGGCAAAAAGCTCCAATTTTTCCTCATTGTTATTATCGGTCATTTTATAAACTCCCTTATTTAAGTTAAAATTATCTTAAAGAGCATCTCTAAAAACTCTTTTTCAAATAGCACCCCTCCGGCGCTTCGCGCCACCTCCCCAAGAGGGGAGGCAGGAATCCCAAGCCTCCCCTGAAAGGGGAGGTGCCCGCAGGGCGGAGGGGTTCAGACGAAAAATGGAGTTTTTAGAGGTT
>CAJOQC010000124.1 GCA_905236785.1 uncultured Selenomonadaceae bacterium | reverse complement strand
TACGCTGAGGAGGAATGACGCAGTATGCCGGAAAAAGACCCGGCAAGGGTGCGGACGAATTATGCAGTGTTTCCTTAAATCTTAAACTCAACAATGGCGTTTTGAAGCGTTTGCGCCATTTCCGCCAATTTACGGGAGGCATCGGCAATTTCGTGCATAGAAGCCGTTTGTTCCTCCGTTGCCGCCGAAACAGTCTGCGCTTCGTCCGCCACTCGGCGGCTCATGCTGTTTATTTTGTCTATGGCTTCGGTTATTTTGTCTGCGCCTTCGGCCAAATCATGGACAATCTTTTCCATCTGTTTTGAACTGTCCGCCACGTCGGTTACCATACCGGCAATGTCCCTAAAGGATGTGCCTGCATCTTTAACGGCTTTCGTGCCGCCGGAAACCTGCTCCACACCTTCGTGCATGGCAACAACGGCGTTTTCCGTTTCCTTTTGAATGGCAATGATAAGCGAAGATATTTCCCCTGCCGCATCTTGGGACTGCTCGGCAAGTTTTCTCACCTCGTCGGCCACCACCGCAAACCCGCGTCCATGCTCGCCGGCGCGAGCCGCCTCAATAGCCGCGTTAAGCGCAAGAAGATTGGTCTGCTCGGCGATTGCGCTTATGGTATCGACAATAGTGCCGATTTTCTTGCTTTGTTCGCCCAAACCTTCGATAATTTTACTTATGGACTGCACCGTGTCGTCGATGGTCTGCATATTTGCCACGGCTTTGTCTACGTTGGCGCGCCCTTCGGCGGCAACCTTGCTGGTGTTTTCGATTCTCTGCCCGGATACGTCTATAGACTCGTTGAATTTTTGCATATGTTGAGCAAGATTCCTGGTGTTTTCGTTGGCTACTTCCACATCTTGGAACTGCTCTGAGCAACTGCCGGCCACGTTCACCACGGAGTCGGCAATGGATTTACTTACGTCGGCGGATTGGTCAGCTGTGCTTGTTAGCTGCTGGGAGGCCGCCGCAACATATTCTGCCGCCTCGACGATATGACCCATAAGCCCGCGAATCTTACCGTTCATTTCTTTCATGGCGGCCGCCATGGTTCCCATTTCATCGCCACGCGCCATAAGGTTCGATATTTGCGCCTCTACGGTGGAGTTTAAGCGGAAATCGCCGGTCCCCATAACCTTCATGCGCTCGGTGACCAAAAGAATGGGTTCGGCAAAATTACCGGCAATCCATACTGCGCCGACGCCGAAAATCACCTGCAAAATAACAAGTATGACGAGAGTTTTAAGCAAATTGGCGTGAAGTTGCGAGGATAATTCTTCGCTTCTTGCTTCCACCATGCCGTCGATTTCGTCAATCCAAACGCCCGTGCCTATGCACCAGCCAAAAGGCTTAAAAACAACCGTATAATTTCTTTTTGGGAGCGGTGTCGTTTCGCCCGGCTTTGCAAACATCAAGTCCGTGAAACCGCCGCCGTCTTTTTTGCCGTTTTCAATCATTTCGGCAATAAACCTTTTCCCCGTTGGGTCAGTGAGATCAATGCGGCTTTTGCCCTCTGCGGGTCTGCCTAAAAGTATGACGTTCACGCCCTCCAACGTGTCGGCAAAAAAATACCCCGCGCCGTCCTCGTAACGCAGTTCGCGAATGATGTCCGCTGCGTATTTTTTTGCCTCCTCCTCCGTCATTTCGCCGGCTTGTTGCTTTTTGTAAGCCTCTTGGGCAACGCTTACCGCTATCTGTGTCTCATCTTTTAACTTAACTTCCACGCTACGTTCCAAATCCTGACGATAACTTACCAAGGCATCGTCATTTTCAGAAACTGTGTTAAAGATGAAAAAACCGCCGATAAACAATGTCGTTGCCACCGATACGCCGACAATGACGAGAATCAACTTAGTCTTTATGGACTGTAAATTTGACATTATTGATTTCTCCTCTCGGGTAATAGAGTAATATCCGGGGTGATAATCACTCCGTTCAACTTATGCCTTAATAAATTCTTCGAGTTTTGTTTTTCTCCTTCCTAAACGGCGATTTTTTTCATAAATATTGTATTGTTTTTTCAAACATAAAAATAGAAGAAATTTGCGGCGTTTTTTGTTATAATTGCAAAAGGCTATCGAAAACTACTCTTCAATCAAAATCGGTGAAGAATTGCAAGCTGACGCTTGCTTTACTTTTGAGTCTACGGAATAAAGCCGTCTCATACACTCTTAAAAAAGTACATTTTTTAA
Source organism: uncultured Selenomonadaceae bacterium (assembly GCA_905236785.1). Taxonomy (GTDB): domain Bacteria; phylum Bacillota; class Negativicutes; order Selenomonadales; family Selenomonadaceae; genus CAJORE01. The sequence goes on along the minus strand of CAJOQC010000124.1, from coordinate 394 downwards.
GAGTGTATGACGAGACACGAAAAGGCGGGATTATATGTTAAAGTATAAGAGCGAGGTTTTCTTCGGCAAGCGCAACCGCGCCATGGCGGCGTTGGTTTTGTTGCCGTTGCTGGCATTTTCGATATTTGTCGGAATATATCTTTATATCGGCGAATATTTTCGCCCCGAACCCAAAGTTGAAATAACGGCAAAAAATGTTTGGGACGACACATTGCGCGTTGTCGCCGACGGCAATTTTGCGCCTTATTCTTACATTGACAAGGACGGCAATTACTGCGGCTTAGTCGTCGAGATGATGAACGAACTTGCCAACAGGCTTCAATGCAATTTGGAATTAAAATTAGACAATCGCAAAAAAATCGAGCAGGATTTTGCCGACGGCAAAGCCGACGTG
>CAJOQC010000123.1 GCA_905236785.1 uncultured Selenomonadaceae bacterium | reverse complement strand
CGACCGAAGGTCACAATTTTCAAGAGCAAGAAAGGGGAGATATTTCATGGAAATGGCTTTAGGCTTTGTCGTGCTTTTGGCATGTTTGCTTATCGGCGTGCGGCATGGCGGCATCGGCCTCGCCGTTATAAGCGGCATCGGTCTTATCATTTTCACCTTCGTTTTCCAATACAAGCCGGGCAAACCGCCGGTTGACGTTATGTTGATTATAATGGCGGTTGTTACCTGCGCCGGCTTCTTGCAAACTTCGGGCGGTCTTACGGTTATGCTCAAGTATGCAGAAAAATTCCTGCGGTCTAACCCCAAACACGTCACCATTTTTGCGCCGCTCACCACATGGTTTTTGACGGTGCTTTGCGGCACGGGTCACGTTGTCTACACGATGTTCCCGATTATTTATGACATAGCGATAAAACAAAACATTCGACCTGAACGCCCCATGGCGGTTGCGTCCATTGCCTCTCAAATGGGTATATGCGCGTCGCCGGTGTCGGTGGCGGTGGTGTCCATCGTGGCCTTTATGGCGGCGGCGGGGCATAACTATTCGGTGTTGCAGATACTTATGGTGTCAATCCCCGCCACGGGTTGCGGCGTGTTGTGCGCGGCTCTTTGGAGCTATCGCCGCGGCAAAGAGCTTGCCGACGACGAAGAATTTCAAGCCTTCATCAAAGACCCCGAGAACAAAGCCTATGTATACGGCGATACGGAAAGTCTCCTTGACAAGGAATTGCCGAAAGAATACTATCGCGCCACCATGATTTTTCTCGTGGGCATCATCATCATCGCGATTTTGGGCAATATGCCTTCCCTTTTGCCGGCGTTCCCGCCAAAACCGGATGCCGCGCCGAAACCGATTTCCATGGTTTTGGTCATTCAGATGGTCATGCTCTTTGTGGGTGCGCTCATTCTTCTTACCTGCAAAGTTAAAGCCAAAGACGTTGGCAACAGCCAAGTGTTCCGCTCCGGCGTTGTGGCTCTCGTGTCGGTGTACGGCGTTGCTTGGATGGCCGACACTTTCTTCGGCGCACACATGAGCTTCTTAAAGGAATTTTTGGGCAACGCGGTTCAAACTTATCCGTGGGCTTACGCGGTTTTGGCGTTCCTGACGTCGAAACTTGTTAATTCCCAAGGGGCGGCTATAGCCATAGTTGTTCCCATGGCGCTTAACGTGGGCATGGATCCCGTGCTTATCCTGTCTTTCATTTCGGCTTGCTACGGTTACTTTTTCCTGCCGACTTATCCCTCGGATCTTGCCTGTATCGGCTTTGACCGTTCCGGCACCACGAAAATCGGCAAGTATATTCTTAACCACAGCTTTATGATTCCCGGTCTTATCGGTGTTGTCAGCGGCTGTTGCGTGGGCTTTGTCGTGGCGCATGCCGTTTTGTGATTACGTTTTTTGATAAAAAACGCGCCCTCCGACTTCGGAGGGCGTTTTATTATAATCGGAGGATAAAAACATGAACGAGGAAGAGGAACAAAAAAACGCTGCGCCGGTTGAAATACGGCGCATTTTGGTGGCGACGGACGGTTCGGCGCAAGCGTTTCGCGCTCTAAACGAAGCTATTTATTTGGCGGCGGTTTGCGACGCGCAACTTACGCTATTGATGACGGTTGACTTAAACCAACACGTCAGTGCCTTTGAACAGGTGAGCATGAGCGGCTATGTTTCGGCGGAACTAAAAATCGCCGCCTATCAGTTTTTGGCGGAACTTATGCACGTTGTCCCGCCGGAGATACCTGCCCACATTCGCGTCGAATCCGGCGACCCCGCCGAGGCGATTTTGTCTGTGGCCGCCGAGGAAGAATCAAGCCTTATCGTCATGGGCAGCAGGGGCATGAGCAGCCTTAAAAGTTTCTTTATGGGCGGCGTATCCCATGAGGTCGTACAAAAAGCCCCTTGCCCCGTCTTGGTGAGCAAGGGTATGCCCGACGATTGGGACGAAGAGGCGGAACAAGCAGGTTTTTTGTTAAGGTAAAAATTTTTTATGGGCACCTCTAAAAACTCCCTCCGTCAGCCCTGCGGGTTGCCACCTCCCTCCAAGAGGGAGGCTTAAATCAGCCCTCCTCTTGGAGGAGGTATAAAAGCGAGTTTTTAGAGATGCCCTTAACCTGTATCTTTTGTAAAATAAATATCTCTGTTTATACACATCGTCATTATTTTTGGCAACATCAT
>CAJOQC010000122.1 GCA_905236785.1 uncultured Selenomonadaceae bacterium | reverse complement strand
AAATCAAGTCGAAACAGAAATGCATCGTTTCCGTTAGAAATTCCCTTCCGTCTTGTAAATATGTATTCGGTAGAAGGCGACAGAGTATTAGACCCATTTGCCGGGCTTGGAACCGTCGGCATCGCTTGCATGATTGCAAAGCGGAACAGCATAGGATTTGAAATAGATGAAGGTATTGCCGAATTGGCAATGGGAAATTTAAGTCGAAGAGTGGATGACTTGAATGCAATAATTGACCGACGAATAAAAAGACATCTGTCGTTTGTTGATAGTCTGCCCGCAGACAAAAAAGGCAAGTGCTATCTTAATACTCCTCATGGTTTCCTTGTTAAAACAAAGCAAGAAACTGCTTTAGAAATAGAGTTGCTGTCTGAATTAGTAAGGAATGAGAATGCGTTTGTTTGCCGTTACAAAAAATATAATCCTGAATTTGTTCAACAACAATTATCACTAAACATATGAGCAGAGAGGACGATGTGTGTACCGTTGCCCTCTCTCTATGTTACCCTTCCTCAACTTCAACTTTTAGGCCGCTTTTTGTTTTATCATAATAAATCATATTAACATTTATTGCTTCAGAAAGATGCCCCATTGTTTTATAAGAACTCGGTTTGACAGAGTAGGGAATATTGCCCACATAACCATCAATACCTTGGCTTTCCTCATAGGGCGTAGCCAACCGATAGTTTTCCCCTTTTTTCCCGGCGAGTGCTGCCAAAATAGCCTTTTGAACATATAAGCCATTAAAAGTTTTATTGATAATAAGATCTTCAACCCATTTTTCAACCATTTCTCTGTCAATCAACCCAATAGCATTACGAAGATTATTAACCTGTGTCCATATTTTGTCGGTGGCTTTTTCAACTGCATCGGGATAACGTGCATTGTACCATTGATGCCACCCTTCAACAGTCTTTTCCTCCCCGGATTCGCGAAACTCCGGGAAAAGCTCCGACATTTGGCCGACAACAGCCGGACGAGTGCCTTGTGCATTTTGATTTGCCCAGTTAATCAGTTGGGAAGTGTATTTGGGGAAGGAATACGAATTACTCTCGTTATACATTTCAATTTCCTCGTTTTTAATTGTGAATTGCATTTTTTATTCTCCTTATAATTGATAAGCATTATGTAAGCAGCGGCGGCTGTTGCAATTCGTCAAGCAGCATATTGGTGTCGATTACCGATTTTTGTCGATTTAGGGCGTGGATGATTACGCTGTCCCATGGTATTCGCGGGTAGAGCTTCGGCAAATTGGCGTAACGAAGAAGATATTGGGCTTCGTCGGCGGTAAGTTTCATGGCAAGGGCTATTGCCAAAAGTTTCGGCCTTGAGGGGTTCTTGTCCCCGGCGAAGATGTGGCAGGCGTAGGAGTGATCTATGCCCGATGCGCGAATTACTTCCTTTTGCGACAGATTTTTTCGTTGCAAAAGTTCCTTTAGGTACTCCGACAGCGAAACTTCCCGCAGATTTTGGCGGTTGTCGTGAAGAAAGTCGGCGACGTTTTTGGCGGCGGTCAGTTCATGCAAAAGTTCCTGGGTATCTTTTTCCATTGTGGTTCACCTTCTCGTTATGTGATATAATCGCGCAAGGGGGGCGCGTCTATGAAATCGCAGATTGAACAATACATAAGCGAAGAATATTTGACCATAAAGACGCTGAAAAAAACGCCTCGCAGTGTTGTAATTCTCGCCACGGACAGCAACGGGCTGCCGGTGGTGGTAAAGAAAATCCGCGCCGTGGGTTTGCCCTACAAGAAACTTCAAGAATTAAATATCCCCCTGTTGCCGCAAATATTTTTTGTCGCCGAAAAGGACGAGTTCACCTATGTTGTGGAAGAATTTGTCAGCGGGAAGAACCTTGGGGAGGAATTGGCGGCGGGCATAACCTTTGACCCCGACAGTGCGCGGCGAATAATGCTGGGGCTTTTGGAGGGAATGGCAAAATTCCATGGGGCGGGCATTGTTCACCGCGACATCAAGCCGTCAAACATCATCTTGCAAAACGCCGACAACGTTCGGCTCATAGATTTTGATGCGGCGCGGCAACTGCACGAAGAAAACGCGCCGGACACGGAACGGTTGGGGACAATGGGCTACGCGCCGCCGGAGCAGTACGGCTTTGGGCAAAAGCAGACCGATGCCCGCAGCGACATTTTTGCCTTGGGCGTGACCATAAAAGAAATTCTGAAAGAAAATTGCCCCCAAAATTTCAAAAAAATTCTGGACAAATGCACCGCCTTAAACCCCGATGACCGTTATTCGTCGGCGGAGGAACTTCGGGCGGCGATAATAGGCAACGACAAGTTAAAACAGCGATTATTGCCGGCGGCGTGTGCCATAGCGGTTTTTGCGGTTTTGTTCGGCTTGTTTCGATTGGGCAGCTATGAACCGCCCGCCGCAGACATAAGCGCAGAACAAAAAACCGCAGGGCAAACAACGCATGAAACGCAAGAAATGCCCAAGGAAACTCAGCCCGCCGAAGAAAAAACCGAAAAAGAAACCATTGCCCCTCCAAAAGAGAACTTGCCCGCGCAAGAAGAACCGCCGACAGACAACAACGTCCCGCCGCCCAAAGATGCGGCAAACGCCCTCCCGCAGGTTGCGCCGCCGAAAAATCAAAAGGTATTTTCGCCGACGCCGAAGAAGAAAGCGGAAACTCTCGCGGAAGGGGATTACAAGGCGGAAATTTTGCCGGGGAATTATCGTTGGCAAGGGGGCAACACCATCCTTGTTCCCGCGTCGGTTCATGCAAACTGGCACAGCAAGGACAAACTGACGGCGAATATTCCCGACGGCTGGTCGGTGGCGGTGCGTTTTACCAACAACAGCGGCGCGACAATACGCAACCTCAAGCTGTCCTACGGACATAGCGGCGCAAATGCCGAGGAAAGTGCGGGGGACGTGGCCGCAGGAAGTTCCGTGACGCTTAAAGTGCCGCTTTCGGGCAGACATATTCGCTCCGACGAACATGATGCTTATGCCGTGGGGATAAGCATTTCTTCCGACTAGCCGACTTTTCTTTGGCGCAAGGCTGTTTATATTGTGCCGCTAAATAAATGAACGCTTCTTTTAAGGAGCGTTTTT
>CAJOQC010000121.1 GCA_905236785.1 uncultured Selenomonadaceae bacterium | reverse complement strand
TATAAAAGCGAGTTTATAGAGATACCCTTTGGATATGCTCGATATTATAAAGCAGTATGTTACAATACTTTCCGCAAAAAAAGTGTATTTTTTGCGGAGAAACAACCTTCGTTCAAAAAGTGATAAAGTGCTGTTACAAAACAATATGTATTATATACCGAAGGTGACAAAAAATGCCGACCAAAGAACAAATTGACGAATTAAACGAGATACTCTTAGACGAAATGCCCCGGTACCGCTTGCAGGCCGAAGACTTTGCGCCTAACAAAGAGGACAGACGGCAACTGTTGCGCGCGCTCATGAATGTGCGCCCGCCAAACCCCGTCGGCGAAGATTTTTTGCAAAAACAAGACGCGCTTTTGCAAGCGGAAAGCATTGAATGCGGCATTGTTGACGGGGGAAGTTTGCCCCCCTTTGCCGACAGCGGCGCGGGCAAACAGATTGTGTTGTGGCAAGGCGACATTACGCGCCTAAAAGTCGATGCCATAGTAAACGCCGCCAACAGCGCGCTTTTAGGATGCTTTATTCCGCTTCATAAATGTATCGACAACGCCATCCATTCGGCGGCGGGGGTGCAACTTCGCCTTGCTTGCGCCGAAATAATGCGCCGCCAAGGCTATGAAGAACCGACGGGACGCGCCAAAATCACCCCGGCTTTTAATCTGCCGAGCCGCTTTGTATTGCACACCGTAGGGCCTATTATTCACTCCCGGGGGCTTTACGACGATGATTTTGCCCCAACTGCCGCCGATGCAATGATGCTCTCTCGTTGTTACAAATCATGTATTGATTTGGCGGCAGAGAATAATTTAGTGAGTGTTGCGTTTTGCTCCATATCCACGGGGGAATTTCATTACCCGCGCCGCGAAGCCGCCGAAATTGCCGTAAAAACCGTGTTGGACGAATTGCAAAAACACCCCGCCATGAAGGTCGTGTTCGATGTATTCACCGACGAAGACATGACCATTTACGGCAAGGTATTGAGGGAAAAATTATGAACGGGAAAAAAATTACGCTAATTCTTGTCGCTTTTGCCGCCGTGGTTTTAATGGCGGGCTATTTAATCGGCGATTATTTCGTTGGCTACGCTGTTACCCGCGGCAACGACAGCGACCCCACCGCACCGCCGGCCGCTTGCGCCAAAATTGCCAATCCGTCCCTTGTTGCGCCGGCAATTCCCAAGGCAAAAAGCGAGGAGTGGCAGATTAAATCCGCCGACAATCTTAACCTTGTCGCCACTTGTTTTTACGCCGATGCGCCTACGCACCGTTGGGCAATATTGGTGCATGGCTACGGGCGTGACCAAAGTTTTGCCCGTGATTATGCCGAGCATTATCTTAAACGGGGCTATAACGTCGTTACGCCGGATTTGCGCGCTGCGGGCAAAAGCGAAGGAAAATACCTGACCATGGGCGCGGCGGAAAGCGGCGACATTGTTTGCTGGGCGGAAAAAATCGTCGCGGTTGACCCCAAGGCGCAAACTGTCCTGCATGGCGTGTCCATGGGGGCGGCTACGGTGATGATGGCCGCCGCGCTTAACCCTCCAAATACCGTGGCTACGGTGGAGGACTGCGGCTACACAAGCGCGTATGCCATGTTTACGGCGCAACTAAACAGACTTTTCGGCTTGCCGCAATACCCGGTTATGCCCTGCGTTGATGCAATGTGCCGCATAAAAACGGGATTTTTCCTCTCGGATGCTACGCCGATAGAAAGCGTTGGCAAGGCAACTATGCCCATGCTTTTTATCCATGGCGATGCCGATAAACTTGTCCCCTATTCCATGATGGGCGAACTGTACGAAAAATCCGCCGCAACGGAAAAAGCAAAAATAACCGTGGCGGGGGCGGGACACGCCGATTGCAAGAGCAGCGACCCCGAAGGGTATTTTAACGCCGTGTTTGATTTCGTCGAAAAATTTATGAAAAACGAGTGATGTTATGGCCTCCTTCTCCGCAGAAGTAAAAGACGAACTTTTGCACGTCCCCATAGAAAAGGAATGTTGCCGACAAGCCGCCTTGACGGCTTTGTTTCGCATGGGCGCGACGATTTCCTTGGGGAGCAACCGCAATTTCGGCATAACTTTTGCCAGCAACACCGCCGCCGTTACGCGAAAGACCTTCGCGCTCCTAAAAGCCGAAGATGCCGACCTCCCCATTAAAACCTCCGTAGCTCGCGCCAACAGGCTGAAAAAACGCAACAGTTACATAGTAAAAATCGAAAAATCCCTCGCCGCCTTTAATCTTCTTGAAAAGTTGGGCTTTATCAAAGATGGGCAATTAAACATGGCCGATGACCATGGGATTTTACGCAAAGAATGTTGCCGACGGGCGTATCTTATGGGGGCGTTTTTGGGCGGCGGCAGCGTCAACCGCCCGGAGGCGCATTATCATCTTGAGATAGCAAACGCCGACCGTAAAACGGCGCAATGTATATTGCAGACCCTGAGAAAAATGGAATTTCCCGCCGGAATGTACGAACGTAAGGACGATTTTGTGGTATACATAAAAGAGGGTGATTCTGTCATCGACTTTTTTGCCATGATTAAAGCGGACAACAGCGTGGAAAAATTTGAAGTCGCCCGCAACATAAAAGAAGTGCGAGGCCAAGTAAACCGTATAGTAAACTGCGAAACGGCCAACGTGCAAAAAGCGGTGAACGCGGCGGGAAATCAACTGGCGGCGATAAAAAAAATAACCGCCGCAGGGCTGATGGGCGGCCTCTCCGCCGACCTAAAGGAAACAGCCGCCGCAAGGATAAAAAACCCCGAAGCAAGCCTCTCGGAGCTTGCGGAGATGTTGTATATCAGCAAATCGGGGCTAAATCACCGTATGCGAAAATTAACGGCGTTAAGCCACAATTTATAAAGAACCAAAGAAGGATAAAAACACATATTTTCGCCATAAAGTAAACGCCCGCCGTCCAAAGTCGGCGGGCGTTTACTTTATGGCCTATTGTCTGCCTTATTTTTTTGTAAACTTCTTTGCAACAAAGAGGCGTATATCGGGCGGGTTGCGGTCATGTCCGTAACGACGCAGGCGCTGAAGGCAACAATGAGCAAAGGCAACATATATTCAAAAGAAGCGGTAAGCTCCATTATTAAAATACTGCCGGACACCGGGGCTTTTACCGCGCCGGTAAAATATCCCGCCATGCCGAAAATTATACAACAAGGCATCAATTCGGAATTTATCGCGCCAAATGCCACAGCTATCTCGCCGAAAATTGCGCCGCTTGTCGCCCCCATGGCCAGCATGGGCAAAAATATCCCTCCCGGCGCACCCGAACCGAAACACAGCAAAGTGAAAAAATATTTGCCGACAAGCAGCGTCAACAAGGTTTCTAAATCATGCCGCGCAAAAAACAACTCATCCACCAATGCATCGCCGCCGCTCAATATTTGGGGCAAAACAAAAGCAAAGGCAACGGACAAAAAAAGCGCGGGCAGAAATTTATTCGCGTCGGCTAAACTTATTCTATCGTAAGCATCAAGAGCGGCAATAAGGCCGCGATTAAACAACACGCCAAGCGCACCGCAAAATATGCCAAGCGCCGCAAAGAAAAGCCAATGTTGACCAAAAGGAACAGAAGGCAACGCCGAAAAGTCGAAAACAGGACGCGAACCGAGAAAAATTTGCGAAACCGTGGTTGCCGCTGTGGTCGCAATTAACCCCGACAGGATTTGCGCCGAAGACAATCGCGGGGACAATTCCTCCATGCAAAAGACAACCCCCGCAAGGGGCGCATTAAAAGCGGCGGCAAGACCCGCCCCCGCGCCCACCACCGTCAAACTGCGAATTTCCCTTTTGCCGTAACGGCTGCTAAACTTGCCGATGATTTGGCCGACACACGCGCCGAATTGAACGCTTGGCCCTTGCCTGCCTAAAGACAACCCCGCGCCTATTGCCATTACGGAAGCAATAAATTTTACCGCCAAAACCCGCAAGGCGTTTATTCGCATTTTGCCCGCCAAAACGCCTTTTACTTGCGGAATACCGCTGCCGCCCGCCAAAGGCTCGACCCGAAGCAATCGCCAAAATATTTGCGTCAAAACAACGGCGGCAACAAGCGGCAAAAAAATAAACTGCGGTTTGTCGGTGATATTTTGGTAAAAAAAATCGCGCCAAACCGCAAAAATATCCAAAAGCTCGCGAAAAAACGAAACGACAACCCCGGCGACAATCCCGGTCAGAGCGGATTTTACGATAATACGCCCTTCATAATTTTGTTTTCTGTTCATACGTTTGCAATCTGTGAAGAAAAGATAAATTTTTTTCTCTTTCTTTGGTTCTTTCTCTTTTGGCAACCTCTAAAAACTCCCTCCGTCAGCCCTGCGGGCTGCCACCTCCCTCCAAGAGGGAGGCTTAAATCAGCCCTCCTCTTGG
>CAJOQC010000120.1 GCA_905236785.1 uncultured Selenomonadaceae bacterium | reverse complement strand
CCGCGATTGTTCGCCCGTTCCTTAAAGCGCCGCGATGCGCCGCCGAATCGATGCCGCGAGCCGCGCCGCTCACCACCGTCACGCCGTTTTTGGCGAGCTCGGCGGCGACGCGCTCCGCCACGGTCTCCCCGTATTGGGTCGCGCTCCTTGAGCCGACGATGCCGATGCAAAACTCATCCGCAAAAAGTTCGCCGCGAATGTAAAGAATGTTTGGCGGCAGGTAAATTTCTTTTAGATAGCGCGGATATTCTTCGTCGGTTACGGCGCAAACTTTAATGCCGCGCCTTTGGCAATTTTCCGCGATTTTTTGCGGCGCGTCGGGGTTTTCATGGCGAAATTTGTCAAGGGACAGGGCAACCGCTGCCGAAAGTTCGCTCCCCGCGATTATGTCCTTGGTGGGCATTTTCCAAACAATTTCCCCCGAAGAAAACGCGCCCAAAAGCCGCGACAGCCTGGCACTGCCCAACCCGTCCACCGCCTGCAAAGCCGCAACAAAATACTTGTCTTCCACTATATATGACCTCAAACTATAGGGCATCCCCAAAACTCCGTTTATACCTCCTCACGTCGGCTACGCCGACACTCTCCTCTAAGAGGAGGACTGATTTTAAGCCTCCCTCTTAGAGGAGGTGGCAGCCCGCAGGGCTGACGGAGAGAGTTTTTAGAGGTTGCCTATATATACATTCGGCAACAATTAACTACATATAATATACAAAGATTGCCCGTAATGCAATAGAAAAGAAAAATTGCCTTTGCTTGAAGAGCAGTATGAGTCGGTAACGTAACAAAAAATAAGCGCGGACTTAGCTTTTGCAAAGTCCGCGCTTACTGCGTGCCTTTTTTTGTTTATGCTTTGTTCTCGTTCAAAATTCTCGCGCAACCCGATAAAGCCGTTATTTTGTCGCGGCCGTCGATGCTCAAAAACACCGAATTGCCCGCGCCAAGCCCCAAGGCCGTCAAAGACAAAACACTGTCGGTGGAGCCAACCTTATCCCCCGCCGTAAGGCGAATGGTGCAACCGGATTCGGCGGCCAATTTTACAAGTCTTGCGCTTTCGCGAAAACCCAATATGCCTTTTGTTATCATCACAAAGGATACAGGGTCTTTGCGCGCCCGTTCTCTTTTTCGATTGCTTTTTTTGTATTTTATCGACATGATAAGCACTTCCCTTCACGATATAACGGTAAAACTTTTTCTTGTAACTTGTCGATAAGAATGATTATAATATGAATGTAAGTGTATAAATCCCTATTTCGCCGTGATTATAGCATAATAAATTGCCCTTGTTAATAGGAAAATGTTCTGTTTTATCTACGTTTTTACCCGCAAATATTCGGTATTATTCGGTTTTTTCACAATGAGGTACGCACATGGCCGAAACTTTTCTCAAAAACGCTCTTGAAGCGGTTCTCTTTGCGGCGGGCGACCCCCTGCCCATAAAAGAAATCGTCAAAATCTTCGACAGGGACGCTGATTTTATCGAAAAACTAATCGACGAACTGCAAAATGATTTGGACAAAAACAATCGCGCCCTTACCGTAAGGCGCGTGGCGGGCGGCGTGCAAATTGTCACCCGCGCCGACTATTTCCCTTTCATCGAAAAATTGGGCGAAACCAAGGATAAGCGTCTTACCACACCCGCAATGGAAACTCTTTCCATAATCGCCTACAAGCAACCCATAACCAAGCAGGAAATCGAAGAAATTCGCGGCGTTCGCGTGGAACGATCCCTGGCAAAACTGCTGGAACTGGAGCTTATTCGCGAAAAAGGACGAAAACGCGCCTTAGGTCGCCCCATTCTATACGGAACGACGGAAACATTTCTAAAATGTTTCGGCCTTAATCATCTTGGCGAATTGCCGAAAATCGCCGACGAGATACCTCCCGCCGACGATTTTGGCATTATTGATGAGCAAATCGACCTTTTCGACGAAAGAGAACCTGCCGTTTCGGTGAAAGAAACGATAGGCAATAATGATGACGACATGAGTGAAGTATAAAAGGCAACCTCTAAAAACTCCCTCCGTCAGCCCTGCGGGCTGCCACCTCCCTCCAAGAGGGAGGCTTAAATCAGCCCTCCTCTTGG
>CAJOQC010000119.1 GCA_905236785.1 uncultured Selenomonadaceae bacterium | reverse complement strand
CTCCACAAACTCGGGAATTGTTCCTTCGGGAAGCAAAGCAAGGTACGGAAGGTACTTTTCCCCTTGGGCATCGGCAACAACGGCGTTTATAATTTGTCGTTCGTCGCTTATTGCGCTGCTCACGTCGATGCTTGCGCCGTTATTTTGGGCGGCGGCTTTTATTTTTACGGCGGGCGCGTCGGCAAAATCAACTTCGGCGTTGACATTTTCCAAAATCAGTTCTTGGTTTTTCGCTTTCCCCGTGATTTTTGCGTCCGTCACCGTAACAAGACCGTGAAAATCGCTTTCGCCTTCGCCGGTTTTTATGTCCTCAAGGTTAAAACTGCCGTCCTCGCGTTCCTCTATGAATGCCTCCGCATCCTTTATTTTTACCTGTGTCACCGCCGCCGTCGGGGACTTTTCAAACACAGAAAGCAAGCTAAGATGCACTTCGGCGGAATCCGCCGACAAAATGCGTTCAGCTTGCTTATCATAAACAACTATGTTGCGAGCGGTCAGAGAATGAAAGGAATTTAATTCCACACTGCCGACTTCGACTTTCGTGTTTAGGGTCGTCGCCGCTTTTTCGGCGGCAAATCGCCCTATTTCGGCGGTCATTGTTTCGGTTTTCGCGCCGACAACAACCGTCAGCACACATACAACCAAAATGACAACCGCCACCAAAATTCCGAATTTTCCCCGTTTCATTCTCCGACTTCTCTCTTTGTTTTAGCCCGCCAATTCGCTCTCCACCGTTTCTTTGGTCACGGCGGTTTTATCCGTTGCCGCCTTTTCCTCTTTAACATCGGCAGTCAAGGTTTTTGTTTGTTCCTGTTCCATGGCGGCTTTTTTAGCGGCCTTTTCCTGCTCTTTGGCCTCTTTTCGGGCTTGCTTTTCGGCCTTCTTTTGAGCTTTTTTGGCTTCCTTTTCGGCCTTCTTTTCTTCTTTTCTTATTGCTTGTTCGTCTTTTGCCGAACTATACTTCACCGTTCCCTCCGGGTTCACCACCACCGGGGCGACTTCTTGCTTGGTTCTGTTATTGCCGTTATTTTCCTCGGTAGGATTGATGAGGGATTCACTGTAAGCCGTTGCGGGGCGTTTGCCGTCATTTTCCGCCGCAACGTAAGTGGGCACGTCGATGTCCACGGGTATACCCATGGCCTTGTCAAGGGCGGCCTTGCTGGTGTTGTATTGATAAAGAGCTTGATAATAATTTGTTCTTGCGGAGGTTAATTTTTCCTGAGCATCCATAACCGACAAGTTTGTGTCAACACCCGCGCTGTAACGAACCTGCGCGATTTTATAATCTTCTTCGGCCTGCTCAACCGCCACAGCTGTGGTGGCTATGTTCTTTTCTGCCGCGTTAAGATCCAAAAAAGCCGTCCGCACATCAAGCTGAATGTTTTCTTTGGTGGCCGCCGCCTCTTCCTGCGCCGACCGCAAAGCAGCCTCGGCGGCATGAATAGCCGCGCCGGTCACGTTATTGTCAAAGAAGTTCCAACTGGCGTTTAGCCCTGCCGACCACACGTCGCTTGATGTGTGATTGTCCTTGAATGGGCTTTCACCGGCTATGGTCTTCGAGGCGGCCAAATTAACCGTCGGGCGGCGGCCGGCCTTGGCAACTTCAACCGCAGCTTCGGCCTGTCGCACGGAATAATCCCCCGCCACGCCGTCGGGGCGGTTCAACAGGGCATAATCAGTGCATTTTTGCAAGTCCAAATCATATTTGTTGTATTTTAATTGGTCGTCGATGTTAAGCACCGTGTTGGTCGGCAAGCCGATTAGATTGTTTAGCGTCGCCATGGCAACGTCGTAATTGTTCTGCGCCGTCACCAACGCTTGCTTGGCGTTGGCAAGCTGAACCTGAGAGGACAAAACGTCGGATTTTGCCACCGTGCCTACGCGGAACTGAGCGTTGACGTTGGCAAGATGTTCCTCAAGGGTGTTTACCGCCTCTTGTTGCACATCTATTAAATTGCGCCGTTGCAAAATCTGATAATAATACGCCGTGGCTTGGTACTTTATCGTTTGTTTTTGATTTTCAAGGTTTAGGTCGGCGGCGTTCCACCCGTACCGCGCCGAGTCGATTTGCCCTTCCAAGGAGCCGCCGCTGTATAGGGGCATACTCGCCTGCACCGTGTTGTTAAAGGCGCGTTTATAATCGGGGTCTTGCGCTCCTTCGTAAGCCTTGCCGCCTATGAACGCCGCCGAAGTCGTCCAACCCAACGTCGGGCCTTTGGCGCGCCGGGCGCGGGACAAATTCCACTTTGCGCTGTCAACATTTGCCAGTGCCTGTTTTATGGTGCGGTTGTTGGCAAGGGCGCGGGCTATGCTCTGGGGCAAATCCAAATTCACCTCGTCGGCGGCAAAGGACACGGACGCGCTCATTATGCCTATCCCCGCCAAAACAGCCGCCGTCAACTTTTTATACAAACGATTGTTCCTTTTCAAAATTTATTCCTCCTAAAATTTCTGCCTTATGCCCACATAAGCGGCGCGTTTTTCCCTGCGGGTTACGTCGTCAAGCTCTCCCAAAAGGTATGTGCCGCCCTTTTTACTGAGCGCATACTCGGCGCGAAGGCGCAAGGCCGTATCGTCAATGTCGTAGGCATCCACGGAAAACTTCAGCTTGTCTCCGGCGTAAACATCTGCGCCTACGCCCACTTTACCTTTTATCACCCCGGCACGGGCGGCCAAATTATCTTTTTTTTTCCCGACTTGGGCGTTTAATTTGTTGCCATCGCCTATGTCGTCAACTCCCACGTTGACAAACGCCCCTCCTTCGGTGGTGACGTCAACGTTGAAGTTAGCCTTAAAATCGTCCTTTTTGCCGCTGTACATAATATCCGCCGTCGGCTTTACTTTTATGCCGCCAATCTTGCCGAGCATCTTGTCGGCTTTTTCCGATATTTGACGGGCGTTCGCCACGGTCTGCCGCAAATCCTCGGCAGTTTGCGGGTCGCCGAAGGTTTTGTCCATATTTTCGGCTATGTGCGCTATCTTTTCGCTGCTCACCTTTACGTTGTTTATGGTCTGGCGCAGATTTTCCGCCGTGGCCGGGTCGCCCACAACGCCGTTCATATTTTTCATCATCTGCTCCACATTGCCCATGGTGCGATCCATTGAGGCCGTGGCCATATTAAGATTGGTAACTATTTGTTTTACGTCGGCGGCGTTTTCTTTGGATATATTTTCAATTTCCTCCATAAGTCCGTTTAGGTGTTCGGAAGCTTCCGATATATTTTCCGCCATTGTTACCAAGGAAGTTCGCATGGCAGGGTCGCCCACAATGCCGTTTACGGATTGAAGAAGGGTTTGCACATCTTCAAGAGTCTGACCCATTTTGGCAAAAACGTTGTCCATTCCCTCTTCGTCCGTGCCGATTAGGTAATCGCCGTCTTTTACCCATTGACCCGTCACTTCCCGCGGCAATATGTTTATGAATTTTTCGCCCATAACCCCCGTAGAGCCGACGGTCACCGTGCTGGCTGTCGGTATGTCCACTCCGGGGGTTATCCCTAAGGTGACAGTCACGCCTATGCCGTCGTTGGTCACGGATTTAACCTTACCCACGGGTACGCCGGACAACCTCACGTCGGACTGCTCGGTTATGCCGAGTACTTGATGAAAGCCGACGTAAACCGTGTAGCCCTTGTCTGTGCTTAGTGAAAAGCCCGACAGGCCTATCACCGAACCGACGATAAGCAAAATCCCCGCCAAGGTAAACGCGCCGACTTTCGCCTCTAAAGTCATATATATAATTGCTCCTTAATTAAAACCTCTGAAAAAAGCCTTTACCCGCGGGTCGTCGATTTGCCGAAAATTGTCGGGAGTATCGACGGCAATCAGTTCCCCTTCGTATACCATGGCGATGCGGTGGGATATTTTAAGGGCACTTGCCATGTCGTGGGTCACCACAACACTTGTTACCTTCAGCGCTTTTTGCGTGTTTATGATAAGGTCGTCGATTTTGGCGGTGGTAATCGGATCCAACCCCGAACTTGGTTCGTCGTAGAAAATAATTGACGGTTCAATGGCTATCGCCCGCGCCAACCCCACACGTTTTTTCATGCCGCCAGAAAGAGCGTTGGGGCTTAAGTCGTAAACCCCCGACAAACCCACAAGCTCCAATTTTTCTTTGACGATACGGCTTATTTTTTCTTCGTCGTAATCGGTATGTTCCCTAAGCCCGAAGGCCACATTCTCCCCCACGGTCATGGAATCAAACAGGGCGGAATATTGAAAGACCATGCCCATCTTCAACCGCACTCTATTGAGGTTTTTTTCGTCCATGCGGGAAATTTCGTCCTCACCTATCCATATCTTCCCTGTCGTCGGTTTGATAAGACCTATCATCAACCGCAAAAGCGTGGATTTGCCGCTGCCGCTCCCACCTATTACGGACAGTGTTTCGCCGTCCTCAACGGTTAAGTTTATATTTTTTAGGGCGGTTTTGTCGCCGAAGACTTTTCCCACGTTCTCCAATCTTATCATATTTGACGTTCCAATTCAATAAATTATAAAGGTTAAAAGTGCATTAAGGATGAATATGACGATTATGGATGTTACCACCGTTTTGGTGGTGGCTACACCCACCCCTTGAGCGTCGCCTTGGCAGGTAAGGCCGTAATAACAGCCCAACACCGCGATGACGTTGCCGAAGAACACCGCCTTTGCCAGCCCTCCCGTAAGGTCGTACACCTCCACAAAAGTTTTTATGGAGTCGATAAAAATGTAAGGCGTTATCCCCGAATAATAAACCGCCACGACGTAGCCGCCCAAAACGCCGATAACGTCCCCGAAAACCGTAAGAAGCGGCACGACGAGCATACACGCCACCATCCGCGGCACGATGAGATAATTGACGGGGTTCACCGCCATAACCCGCAGAGCGTCAATTTGTTCCGTGACTTTCATTGTGCTTATTTCGGCGGTGATGGCCGCCCCCACGCGACCGGCGCAAACAACTCCCACCAGCACGGGGCCAAGCTCGCGCCCTATGGCGATTGATATTATGCCGCCCACCGCGCTTTGCGCACCGAAACGGATAAACTCCGAGGCTGTTTGCAACGTGAACACAACGCCGGTGAACAGGAGGGTTAAAAGGACAATGGTCAGCGAATCCACGCCCAAATGGGACATTTGTTGCGCAATATGCCGCAAACGCCGACGACCGAAAAAAAGTTCATGCAAAGTTTGGGCGTACAACAGCACTATCGTGCCAAAGTCGTGAAACCTTGACAGGCAAAAGCCGCCTATTGTTTCAAGGAATTGTACGAGCAAATTGTTTTGCTTGTTCAAGCGTCTCCTCCCTTCGGCGATTGTTGGGCAACAAACTCCGCACGAAACGGTGTTTCGCACTGCGCCCTTACACGAAATCCAAGCTCCTCTGCGTCCTGTGGACTTGATTTGCTAAGATTTCACAGTAAACTGCGGTTATTATTTTAACATTTTTTTTTATTTTTGCAACTTTTTGAAGAACGGTATTTTTTGCTTGTCGCATAAAAAAACATTGGGAGAAAAATTTTCTCCCAATGTTTACGCAACAACTGCCGATGCAAAATCGACTTTTTACGCGCCTTCCAAAATCTTGACGCAATCTGCCAGTGTACTGTCGGTGTTACCGTTCATTACGCTGATAGCAACAAGAGTATCGGGTTTTATTCCCATTTTTATGATGGACATTATGCTCTTGGTATTCCCCGTAGCGCGACCGACCACCAATCGAACAATACTGCCGTTCGACTCGGCCACCCTAACAAGCCCTGCGGCCTCTCTGAAACCTATATTGCTCTTAACCGTCTTTAGATATGTGACGGGTCTGTTTTGCTTGCCTTCATTAGGTTTTGTCGCTGTTTTTTCCGTCGCTACATTGTCGTCGATATGCGTTATAAATCCGTCTTCGATAAAATTAAAATTGCTGTAAGCTGTTGCCGTCATAACAAACACTCCTTTCGGGGTACAAGCAACACGCGACACCATGCCGCCTCGAAGCATTGTAGCACCCATTGTTATGTTTGTCAAATTATACTTTGTTTTGAGCATTTTACAATTTATGCAATAAGTTCAAATATGCTTGTAAAAGGCTCTAATTTTGTTTCGGCCGCACTCATCATTTTTGCGCCTTCGGGAGTTTCAGGAATCGGTTTGGTCGTATCAAGCACGGCTTGCATATGAGGTTTATACTTGTCGGTAGACACAATCTTGCCGCCCTGTACTTCGGTGATCATTATCGAGCCGTCGGGCATTAAGCGTGTCAACGTTTCGTTTGTTTCACGTTCGGATTTTACCGCATTCAAGAGTTCGCGCTGTTCCTTCATTTCCTCCAATGTTTCTCTCACCGTGGCGCGTTTTTCCGCCAAAATGACTTGAAGTTCTTCCTTGAAGGATTTTACGTCTTTTCCTATGGCCTCGACAGTTGCCGCAGTGGTTGCCCCGGTGTTTGACATAGCAGACAAATAATCAAAATTTTCTATTCTTGTCATTGTTTTCACCTCCGAAATAACAGTGGGGTTAAGGAAACACTGCATAATTCGTCCGCACCCTTGTCGGGTCTTTTTCCGGCATACTGCGTCATTCCTCCTCAGCGTAGCACCACT
>CAJOQC010000118.1 GCA_905236785.1 uncultured Selenomonadaceae bacterium | reverse complement strand
CCACTACGCTTCGTCGTCATTCCTTGTCTGCCGAAAAAATCCCTCGGCAATGGCACGAACTCATTTATGCAGTGTTTCCCTAAATTTTAATTTTCATACTTCAATTTTTCCACAAAATTGCGGGCATTGATTTTTAACGATTGGTCGGCGGCGATTTTCAGACTTTTGGTCAAAATCTCCCGCTCGTTTTCCTTGATTTTTTGCGCCAGCAACGCCGTCCATTGTTCGTTTATGGCGGTCAGATAGCTTTGCCGCTCGCGGGCAAAGTCGGTGAGGTAAAGGTGGTTTATTCGTTTGTCGCGGCGGTCTTTCTCCCGACGAACCCAGCCCTTTTTCTCCAACAATGAAACGGTACGCGTAACAACAGCTTTATCGACTAACAGTATTGATGCCAAATCGTCCTGACTTTTGCCTTCCTCCGAGTAAAGCTTCATAATTATGACATATTCGGAGTAGGAAAGTTCCATTTTTTCGCAAGCGGCCGCAATTATCGCTTGAAATCGACGGGTAAGCACCGAAAAATTACGACTTAGCTCCAAATAATTCATAATTTCACCCCTAAAATTTTTTACTTTTTGTTAAGGTCAAAACTTCAAAGGTACTTCTCTAAGGGTCGATATGCCGTATTTATATGCATCGACCATGGCCTTTCTGAGATCCGGATTATCAATGAGCCGGACGCAGAACCGTCCGCCCAAATTGCCGCGGAAGAATGTGACAACCGTTTGCGTGTCGGAGGTTGCCACCGTGTCAAAATTTCCGTCGTTGTTGGTGTCAATTTCGACTTCCTTGGCAGTGACGGCGTATATGCCGCGGTTTTTGTCGCTGATGTCAACAATGCCCATCGCCGCATAACCGTTGTTGCTCTGGATTTTTTTCAAAAGTTCCAAGCCGTCTTTTTCGTTTATTTTGTTGAGGTCGGGTATGGACTCGTCGTCAAAAGCATCGGCCAAGACCACCCACGCGCTTTTTACTTTGTATATGTCGTTATCGAAGGTTTCAAAAATTATCACGTCGCCGCGTTTGCTGTTGTCGTTAAAAAACATTTTGGCCGGCACCGAACCGATTGGTTTTTGCGGGCAAAGTATGGTGTAGTGGTAGTTTGCACTGGTGAAAAGATAGCCCTCTTGTTGCGCTTCGGCGGTTGCCGATTGCTTTTTCTCTTTGTTCTTCTTGGCAAAGGCGGTGTCGGTCGGGAGCGCAAAAGTAATCCCCGCCGTAATCGCCGCGCAAAGGGCGACGGAAAGACATTTTCTTACAAAGTTTGTCATCTTCATAAATTATCCCCCTCTAAACAGTCAATCAATATATTTAGCGCGTTGTCGGCGGTGGCTTCCTTTATCTCGCGCCGCGAACCCGCAAAATGAAACTCCTTGACAAAAGTGTTGCCACCGACGGAAAGACCGATATATATAAGCCCCACGGGTTTATCTTCGTCGCCGACAGGCCCTGCGTTGCCCGTTACGGACACGCCAACCGAAGCGTGCATCAGTTTTCTTGCGCCCATTGCCATCTCCTTGGCGCATTGGGGCGATATAGCACCGAAATTTTTAAGCGTATCCGCCGACACGCCCAAAACATCCCGCTTCACTGCGGCGGCGTAAGAAACGACAGCCCCCAACACATAACGGGAACTGCCCGCCACGTCGGTCAAACGGTCGGTTAAAGCCCCGCCGGTGCAGCTTTCGGCGACGGCAACGGTAAAATTGTTCTGTAGCAGTAAATTGCCCGCCCGCGTCGCAAGGTCGCTATTCATGCTTTTCGCCTTCTATCAGCTCTCCCACGATGTCGTAGGTAAAGCCCTGCAGGATTTTTACTTTCACCATGTCCCCGGCTTTGCTTGTGCCGTCGTTTTCCACGTAAACCTGCCCGTCAACCTCGGGAGCTTCCCGCTGGGAGCGGCCAAAGGTTATCTTGTCAAGTTCTTCGTCGCGCCCCTCAATCAGGACTTCAAGCTCTTTTCCTTCAAGTTCCACGTTGACTTCTTCGGAAATTTTGCTCTGCAAGCTCATCAAGTCATGGTAGCGTTCTTCAATGATTTCCTTCGGCACTTGGTTCGGCATATCGTAGGCGGGTGTGTTTTCCTCCCGGGAATAGGGGAACACACCCAATTTCTCAAATCGTTGCTTTTCCACAAAGTCCCGAAGAGTTTGGTACTGCGCCGCCGTTTCGCCGGGAAAACCGACTATGAAAGTGGAGCGAATTGTTACGCCCTTTATGCGATTTCGTATTTTGTCCAGGAGTGCTTCGATACTTTCGCGGGTATCCGGGCGATGCATACTCTTTAGCACCGAATTGTGGGCGTGTTGCAAAGGTAAATCCACATATTTGCAAATTTTCGGCTCGTCGGCGATAAGGTCTATGAGTTCATCGGTGAAATAGCGCGGATAACTGTACATTATGCGAATCCATTTAAGCGGCTCTATTTTCACCAACTCTTTCAAAAGTTGCACCAAGGCGGGGCTGCCGTATAGGTCATGGCCGTAGTTGGTGGTGTCTTGGGCGATAAGATTGATTTCTTTTACGCCCTTTGCGGTAAGGCTTTGAACCTCCGCCACAATATCGTCAATCTTTCGGCTGCGGCAGCGGCCGCGGATTTTGGGTATGGCGCAAAAAGCGCAAGCGTTGTCGCAACCTTCGGCGATTTTGACATAAGCGGTGTAACTTGGCGTGGTAAGGACACGGGGCGTGTTTTTGTCGTAAATTATTTTGTTGTCATCGGCGATTATAAGGCGGCGGCCTTTAAGGGTTTCTTCCACCGCCATCATTATTTTGTCCCATGCCCCCGCGCCCACTATGGCGTTTGCCTCCGGCAGTTCATCAAGGAGTTTTTCGCGGTAGCGTTCCCCAAGGCAACCGGCCACGATAAGCGTTTTGCAACAGCCGTTTTCCTTAAAATCGGCCATGTTGAGTATCGTCGTGATGGATTCTTCCTTGGCGGCCTCGATAAAGGCGCAGGTATTGACAATCAATATTTCGGCCTCGGCGGGGACGGTGGTCATTTCGATGCCATGCTCTTTTAATATTCCAATCATGTTTTCGGTGTCAACCAAATTTTTGGCGCAGCCCAAACTGATAAATCCAGCCTTCAACTTAAAAACCTCCGCAGTCAGGATTATTGAAAACGAATGTATTTCATCCAACGGTCGAGAAAATCATGGCGTTCCTGCGCCGTGTAGTACCATTTTTCATCGAACAGAACCAAATTGCGCCCGCCGAAATTTTTGTATGCCACGGTGTCGGGGTTGGTGGGGATAAAATAAAAGCCGTTCTTCTGCAACGCAAGCTGCGCCTCGTCCCCCAAAAGCCAATCAGCGAATTTTTGCGCCGTCGCCCGATCTTCCGGCGCGGCGTTGGCGATTATGGCCGTCCCCGTCAGCATATAACTTGTGCCGTCGGCGGGATAAACTATTTTAAGTGGATAGCCGTTTTCCATGTAGCGCATGGCTTCGCTTGCCACCGCCACGGAAATGTCAACCTCCCCCATGCCCGTTTGCCGCACGGGAGTAGAAAGATACTTTGCGTATTGCACCACGTTTCCATGAATACCGCGCCAAACGCCGTAGGCTTGTTTGTCACCAAAACGGGCAATCATGGAATAGAGCAAATTTTGCGGCGCGTCGGCGGCCACAAAATCCGTAACGCCGATACGCGCCCCGTCAAACTCCGCCAACTCTTGCCATGTGTTGGGCGTTCTGGGGACGGTTTTCATATAGTCGGCGTTGACGGCAAAAACCATGGGATCGTACCAAATTCCTGTCCAAAAGCCGTTTTCCTGCTTGAAATTTTTTGGCACGGAGTCGCTTGTTTCCGATTCGTAGGGCACGACGTAGCCTTTGCCCGCCGCCCGTTCCAAAAGCCGACTGTCCGCCAAGACGAGGGAAACCGGCGTTTTTTGCGGCAGTCCTTTTTCGTCGGTGACAATTTCCGTTTGCAATCGGTTTTCAATGTTTTCTGCGGCAAGGGGAATGAAATTTACCCTTATGCGGCTTTCCCGTTCGTATTCGTCGGCAAGTATGGCTGCCGTTTCCGTCGGCAACGTGGTGTAAGCGGTTATCTGCCCCAAAACTTTTCTGTCCGTGCTTTGGTCTGCTCCCGCCATAATGGAAACGCCGAAGGTCGCGACAAGCAAAAGCACAAAGAAAAACACCGAGAGCCGCCTTCTCATAAGATACCCCTCCGCTTTATTGTTCGCCGCGTTTATCAAAAATATTAACCAGAGATAAAAACGACGATAATTTTTTTGACCGAAAATCAAGCGAATTATATCACAGATTGACAAGTATTGCTATAATAATATAACAAAGCAGGAGTAATTTCAACTTTAGACGTTACTGTTCACAGTTCTACCCGAAACCCCTCCGTCAGCCCTACGGGTTGCCACCTCCCCTTTCGGGGGAAGTGCCGCGAAGCGGCGGAAGAGTTACTCGCTTATCCGCGAATAGTAACTTTTCTCTTTCTGCTCAAACTGTTAAGGAAACACTGCATAAATGAGTTCGTGCCATTGCCGAGGGATTTTTTCGGCAGACAAGGAATGACGACGAAGCGTAGTGGTGCT
>CAJOQC010000117.1 GCA_905236785.1 uncultured Selenomonadaceae bacterium | reverse complement strand
TTATCGACGGGCAAAAAGACGCTTCGCTTTTTGGCGAGATGCTTTTTGCCCATTTTGGCGTGACGGGGCCCATTATCCTAACTTTGAGCCGCCGCGCCGCCTTCGCCTTGGCGGAGAAAAAATTTACGGAACTTGAGATAAATCTCAAACCGGCCTTATCGGAAGAACAACTTGACAATCGCATCCGCCGCGATTTTGAAGCCGAGCGCAAAAAAGCCGCAGTCAACGTCCTCGCCCGCCTGTTGCCGAAAAAATTGATTCCCCCCTGCTTGGACAACGCTTATATCGACCCCGCCAAGAAGGCCGGCAACATCGACAGGGAAGAGAGGCGACGATTGGTCGAAACCCTTCGCCGCTTGCCCCTCACCGTAAAGAAAACCCGTCCCATAGCCGAGGCCATAGTGACGGCGGGAGGCGTGTCGGTGAAGGAGATAAACCCCAAAACCATGGAATCGAAACTCGTGAAAAATCTTTATTTTGCCGGGGAAGTCACAGACATCGACGCCAACACCGGCGGTTTTAACCTCCAAGCCGCCTTTTCCACTGGCCACGCCGCCGGATTTTGGGCGGCTCTTTCTTGACGAAGGGAAAGGCAAGGATTATAATTTTCGATGCGGGAGATAAAAAATGGAACATTACGTCAACGTCGGACAACAGATTTTATCGACGGTGAAAATTTATCTTCGTCAAAATCACAGCTCAACCGAACAAAATATCGTCCTGAACGAAATTCATAAAATACTGGAACCGTTACATCCCGATGTCGATTTGTCCGAAGACGAATCCATAACTTATGAACAAATACAACATCGCCTTGCCGTTATCAACGAAAAAACCGACTCTCGCAAGGCAAAAGGAATTTACTACACGCCGGCGGATGTGGTAAATTTTATTCTAACCAACAGCGTTCGTTTGAGCAGAGGCGAGTTACACGCCGACGATATGGGTGTAAAAAGAAACGATGCCCAAAAACTTTTTGAAGGGGACAAAACCATATTTGACCCAACTTGCGGAACGGGGGAGTTTTTACTCCTCTATCTTGAAAAAAAGTTTGATTGGATGGAAAAAAAAAATAAATCCGTATCTGCCGATGACATAAAAAAAACCGTTGCGTCGGTCTTCGGTAATGACATAGACAAAAATTCCACCGACGCGGTTAAAGTCAGATTTCTTTTGGCTGTTCTTCATCGCTTTGGCGCGCGTTTCACAAAAGGATTGGCCGCCGTTATGAATAGATGCTTTTACAACGAGGACTATGTGGCAAAAACCGTGACAAAAAAGAAGTTTGATTTGATTGTGGGCAACCCGCCCTATGTTGAGGATAACAAGTGTGATTCTCCTCATCAAATAAAATACGGCAATATATACGCCAATGTTCTGCATAATGCTGCTTGTTCGGTTCGCAGTGGCGGAGTTTTGGGATTTGTCATTCCGTTGTCTTATGTCGCCACGCCGCGAATGAAAAAAATCCGCCGAATAATTGCGGAAATATTGCCTTGTCAATACATCCTCAGTTATTCCGATCGTCCCGATTGCCTGTTCTCTTCCGTTCATCAAAAACTTTGCATCCTTTTTGCCAAAAACGTATCGAACAATAAAATTTTTTATACCGGCCATTATACCTATTGGTATAAAAAAGAGCGCGAGCAACTTTTCAAAACAGTCAAAGTTGCGGAAAATTCATGGGTAACAGACGATTTTATTCCCAAATTGGGCGCAAAAACAGATCTTGATATTTACGCCAAAGTAAAGAGCGGAAAAATTTCTCTCAATGAATGGATAAAGGAAGGAGAACATAAAATTTATCTCGGTATGCGAGTTTCCTTTTGGATAAAAGCTTTTTCCACGCCTCGCAAAAGCGCCGAATATAAAACTTTTGGTTGTAAAACCGAAAACAAAAAAAACATTGCGCTTTGCTTATTAAACTCTTCCCTTTTTTGGTGGTACTGGGTTGTTGTGTCGGACTGTTGGCATATTACGGGCAAAGAACTGAAAGGATTTTTTCTGCCGCCGGAAGAATCTCTTGTGAAAGAGGCGTGTTCCGCCGCTGCCGTTTTATCAATTTCCTTGGAAAAAAAGCTCGAGGCGACAAAAGTTTTTGTAGGCACAAAACAAACGGTTTATGAATACAAACACCGGCAAGCAACGGACGAAATTCGCGCCATTGATGATTTTACGGCCAAATTGTATAATTTGACCGATAAGGAGCGGCATTATGTGGAAAATTTCGCGCGACGTTACAGATTAAGCGAAGGAGCAAAACATGAAGGCGATTGATCTTTTTGCCGGATGCGGCGGATTGTCCTTGGGATTTATCAAAAGCGGTTGCCGTGTGGTTAAAGCCGTCGAAATAGACCGGGATATAGCCGAAACATATCGCGTGAACCATCCGGGCGTTGAGATAATTGCCAACGACATAAAAAAAATCGATGCCGAAACAATTTTCTGCCCGGGAGAGGCGGATGTCATCATAGGCGGTCCTCCGTGCCAAGGTTTTTCCATGGCCGGCGCCAGAATACGACGCGGTTTTATAGACGATCCCCGAAATTACCTATTCAAGCATTATTTTGACATTGTCAAGATTGTAAAACCGAAAATTTTTATAATGGAAAACGTCAAAGGAATGTTGACAATGCAAAACGGCAAAATATTTCGTGAAATAACGAAAATTTTTGCCGACAAAAATATGTTGGGCGGTTTCTCTTACAATATGTGGCATAAATTGGTAAATGCCGCTGATTTTGGCGTGCCGCAAAGGCGGGAGCGTTTGATAATCGTCGGCGCGATTAAAAAAAATATTGATTTTAACGACGTATGGGAAAAAACCATTTGTCAAATTGAAGGCGAACTGCCGGATTATTTTCGCCCCGTGACCGTAAAAGAAACTATTGGCAATCTCCCCGAACCAACCGAGA
>CAJOQC010000116.1 GCA_905236785.1 uncultured Selenomonadaceae bacterium | reverse complement strand
GCGAACGGATAAAGTCTTTGCGCGGCAGGGCGCGGCAAAATTTGACCTTCGGGCGCGGCTATATGACAGTAATAATAAACAGTGCGTGTATCATAAACTATCGACGAGGTTTGAGATAAATATTATGGCTGTAACCAAATTGCAAGTTAATGCAAACAAAAAATATGCCTGTCCGACTTGCGGCAGCGAATTGGGCTATGTGGAAGGCGGCGCGGTGTCGATAGTAAACGGACGTGTTGACATGAGCAGCACGCTCCCCAAATATACCTGTGAAAAATGCGGCGTATACTATCAAGAATTGTTAAATTCCGGCTATTATGATGTTTTTACCCTTCCGCCTGATATGATAAAGCCAAAACGAACCGTTTTGCCCACGGGCGACTTAAAACCTGCCAAACTAAAACGCGATGCCGACGGCAAATGTACCTGCCCGCGTTGCGGCGATCGCATGGATTTTGTCGAAAGCCAGCCGGTGTGCGTTGTAAACGGTAGAGCGGAATTAGAAAAGGTGAGAGAACATTTTCATTGCCCCTATTGCGATTCGATTTTTCGGCGTATTGCCAACACCGATTATTTTCAATGGTCGGAAACATAACGGGGATTTTTGCTTGCATAAAAAACAATTACCTTGTATTATATGGGTTGCAAACCCTTGTAATACTAATCTTCAATTAAGATGTAAAATCGAATATTTTTAATTGAAAAGCCGCAAGCTAACGTTTGCTTTACTTTTGAAATTATTTGTGTTGTGAGAAGAAGGCTTTATCGTGGCGTTGAAGAAAACAAAAAAACGCGGTTTTGATTGGCTTATGCTCGTTGCCGTAGTGGTGGTGCTGTATTTTTCCACCATGCTGATTTCGCAACAAATTCACCTAAACCATGTGGGGCGCGAACAGGAGGCTGCCGATGTCAGGTTGCAGACGGCACTTGAAGAAAATAAGGCGCTAAAGCAAGAACGGGACGAACTTAACGATTTGGGACATATCGAAAAAGTCGCCCGCGAAGAATTAGGCATGACCAAAGAAGGCGAGCTTCCGTACAGCTCAGCTCGCAAGTGAACTCGGGGAGGAAAATTACTTTGTCCATTGAAGTAGGCAACGTGTTGGAAGGCGTTGTATCCGGCATAACAAATTTCGGCGCGTTCATCGACTTGCCGGAAGGAAAGAGCGGTCTTGTGCATATTTCGGAAGTGGCGAATGTGTATGTCAACGATATACATGATTTTCTGCACGAAAAAGACAAGATAAAAGTGAAGGTTTTAAGCATAGACAGCAACGGGAAAATTGCCCTTTCCGTGAAACAGGCGCAAGAAAAAAAGGCCGAGGACAATTCGCCGCCCCGTGCGCCCGCCAAGGATTTCAAAAAGCGGTTAACCGCCAATATCGGTTCGCCCTCCTTTGAAGATAAACTTTCAAAATTCCTAAAAGACAGCGATGAACGCCAGACCGACTTGCGCCGCAAAACTGACTCCAAAAGGGGCGGACGCGGCTCGCGGCGCGGTTAAAACGGCAATGATCGGTCTTACGGAAAATTTTTGCCTTCGCCATGACTTGTTCCCCAAAAAGACGGGGGTTGTTGTTGCTTGTTCGGGGGGAGTAGATTCCTTAACCTTGGCCGAGGTACTTTGGCAACTAAGCAAAAAGCATGGCTTTGGTTTTGTCGCGGCGCATTTTGAGCATGGTATTCGCGGCGAAGAATCAAGGCGGGATGCGGTCTTCGTGCGGTCATGGGCAAAGAAAAAGGGCGTGTTGTTCTTTGAAGAGGCGGCGGATGTGCCGCGTTTTGCCAAAGAAAAGAGCCTTTCCCTTGAGGCTGCTGCCAGAATTTTGCGTTATGATTTTTTGCGAAGGGTGAAAGAGCGGGTCGGTTATGAGTACATTGCTACGGCTCATCATGCCGACGACCGGGCGGAAACTGCTCTTATGCATATTTTGCGCGGCGCAGGCGCGGAAGGCATGGCGGCAATTCGTCCGAAAACGGGTGATATAATTCGCCCATTTCTTTTTTTGCGAAAAAAGCAGATTATTGACTATGCAAACAAAGAAGGCTTTTGCCATGTCCATGATTCCACCAACGATATGACGGATGCTTTAAGAAACCGAGTGCGGCTTAATTTGTTGCCGCTGTTGCGCCGCGAATATAACCGTAGTGTTGAAACAGCCCTTTGTCGCTTGGCCGAAGTTATGAGCGACGAGGCGGATTATATGAACAGCGTTGCCGAAAGAGCTTATTGCCGTTGTTTTGACAAAGGCTTAAACAGGAACAAATTTGCCCAATACCATGTTGCCGTGCAAAGAATGATTTTGCGTAAGTTTTGGCAAGAAACAACGGGCGAAAGAACCGAATTGTCCTTTGCAAATATCGAAGATTTGTTGCATCTTTTGCAAAACGGTCAATCCGGCAACATTATTGACTTGCCCCGCAATGTAAAAGCGGTTATGCGCTTTAATCG
>CAJOQC010000115.1 GCA_905236785.1 uncultured Selenomonadaceae bacterium | reverse complement strand
GAGTTTTTAGAGGTTGCCTAAAACAATTTATTGCGAGGGGCGATGTATATGTCGATTTTTGTCCCCGGGGGGAACATTTCGCAGAGGTTGAAGGTTATGCCGTCGATTACTATGGTTAAATTTGTACCTTCGCCCACTCGGAGGGAGAGTTTGTCGTAGTGTCGGTTCATATTGTCCAAGATGTAGTTGTTGCCTTCTTGGCGGAAATTGCCCTCTTCCGCCGAGAAAGGCAGCCCCACGCCAAAAGACTGATACTTCGTGGACAACAGGAGAAAACCTTTGCCATCCACGGCGAGGGTTTCTTCCACGGGGGTTTTTTGGACGCTGTGGCGGAATTTTATGGCGAAAGTTTTCCCTTCGGTGGCCGCGCCGGTGTAAATCACGTCTTCCCCCGCCGTGATGAAAAGCATCGGCCGCAAAAGCATACACGCCGCCGCCACCGCCGCAATCAAGGAAAAAAACAGCAATTTTCTTTTCATGTGTTGCCTCTTAAAGCCTTTTTTGCTGTCAGCTCTCTTTAACAATCTCCGTAAAATCAGACCAATCCTCAACCTTGAAAGCTCGTATATCTCTTACGCTTTTCTTGAACCATTCAATCCCGGACAGTCTGTTTATGGCCTTGTAAACAGTTGCCAAGCTGTCTTTTTCGGATTTATTGATATACACGCTTCCTTGTGTCCAGTCAAAGCCTAACATTTCCAGTTCTTGGCGTATTTCATCATACGCCTTATTGTAAGGATCTCCGTATTCCTTCTTCAAATCGTCGATTTTCAAATCAAAAGCTATGGCATACATGATTATTCCTCCGGTCATTTTCATTCGGTGAACCTTATACTAAAGGGGTAGCTCTTTTTTCAATTCCCGCAACTTGTCACAAAAAAACCGATTCACTGTTTTTGCGAATCGGTTTTTCTTGCTATATACCTTTATCCGTGTCGCGGGTGCAGAGCCACCTTTTCCACGGCGGCGGCAATTTGTCGTATTACCTCCACCTCGTACTGGGAGTTCATGCTGTCAATACGGGCGAAAATCTGCCCCTTCACCGTCGATACATACTTTGGCTTTAGGTTGTTGAGCGCCAAAACGGCTATGTCCATGCGGCAACTGTCGCACTTGCAACAGTTCGGGTACTGCGCCAAAATCTCGTCCAACTTATGCTCGACGATTACCTCCATATAATTCTTAAATTCCACGCCTGTTTGGCCTCCTTGTTACGTTAAAACGGTGAATTTGTCATGTATTTTCTTCGTCCTCGTCCTCCCACAGGGAGTTATAGACTTCGCAGACCGCCTCAAATTCTTCGTCCGTGGGTTCAACGTATTCTTCTTCGCCGTCCGCCCCGGTCACTATCTTGGCAAAGCGAATGTCAACGTCCTCGTCGCAGTCGCACTCTTCGCCGTCTTCGTGGTGGTGTTCATGGGGTTCGTCCTCGTACTCGCCGTCGTCCATGCCCACCAAAAGGGCGTAGTTCTCCCCGTTGACCTCCAAGACCATCTCTTGGGAATAGTAGAACTTTTCGCCGTCCTCGTCCTCAAACTCGACAACAATGCCGCTGTCGTCATCCGCATCCTCCAACGGATCGAATATTTCCTTCTCCTCTGCCATTTGCAAAACTCCTTTATAAAGTCGTTTGTTTATTTTCTTTGGCTGTCTAAATATCCTTGGAGGATAAGTACGGCGGCCATTTTGTCCACTACTTTTTTTCGTTTTTTGCGGCTCATGTCCGCGTCTATAAGCACCCGTTCGGCGGCCACGGTGGAGAGCCGCTCGTCCCAAAAGTCAATCTCAACCTGCGGCAGGGCGCGAGCTGTTTTTTCGGCAAAATCCCGGACAATTTTGGAGCGTTCGCCCTCCGTGCCGTTCATGTTTTTCGGCAAGCCCATTATTATCTTTTTCGCGTCCTTGGCTTTGGCGATTTCCGCGATACGCCCTATGTCCTTTTTGAGCGAAGTCCGAAAAATAGTTTCCGTGCCTTGCGCCGTGAGGTTCAGTTCGTCGCTTACGGCCACGCCCACGGTTTTATCCCCCACGTCAAGGGCGATAATCCGGCTCATTCTTCTTTGTCTTTGGCGGGCATATTGTGTTCAAGATAGGAACGCACAAGCTCTTCGATAAGTTCGTCCCGCTCAAGGCTGCGAATTTTTTTGCGGGCGTCCTTGTAGCTTGTCACATACGCCGGATCGCCGGACAACAAATAGCCCACCAGCTGATTTACGGGGTTATAGCCCTTTTCTGCCATTGCGCCGCAAACATAGGTCAATACATGTTTAGCCTCGCTCTCCTCCGTTGCGAAGGAAAACATCATAGTTTCGTCGCTTACCATGCCGACCCCCCTCCTTTACTCGCAAACATTCTACTATGAAACGCCCGATAGCGCAAGTATTTATAACCAATTTGTTCATGTTCTTTCTTTCTCTTTTTTAGCCGCTCTTATCGCTTCAGCGATT
>CAJOQC010000114.1 GCA_905236785.1 uncultured Selenomonadaceae bacterium | reverse complement strand
GAGCGCGGTTCTTTGCTCTCCGGCGGTCAAAAGCAACGTGTTTCCATAGCCCGCGCCCTGTTGCTCGACCCCAAAATTTTGATTTTGGACGAGGCCACCAGCGCCCTTGACACGGAGTCCGAGGCTTTGATTTTGAAAAATCTCGATAAAATCGCCGCCGGACGCACGACCTTGATGGTGGCGCATCGTTTGTCCACCGTTAAAGGTTGCGATTTTATAATCGCCATGGACAAAGGGCGCATTGTGGAAGCGGGAAGTCACAAGGAACTTATGGAACGGCGCGGCTATTACTATCATCTTTACGCATCGCAGGAGTAGGAAACCATGATTGATACGGATAATTTGACAAAATATCTGACCGATGCTTTTGCCATGGCGAGCCGCGACGGGCGCATTGAGATGATGGGCTTTTTTGCCGGTATGGAAAAAGAATTTGCTGCGGCGGGCTACAGGGAAGAAACGGGCGGCGTAAAGTCCGTGTTGATTGTGCGGCTTGACGTGGTCGGCGACAGCATAATTACAACCGGATTTGTCCGCGAAGTGCGGCGCAATTATCCAAAAGCGCATATTACGTTTGTGGTGTCGCCGTTGGTTAAGCCGTTGGTGGAATTTTGCCCTTATGTAAACGACGTGCTTGCTTTTGAAGCGCATTTTAACCCGGCAGGGTTGATTTCGATGATTGCCGAGTGCGCCAATTTTGCCCGCAACAGTTTGTGGCAAAGGCATTACGACGTGGCATTTTGCCCGCAGTGGGGCAGCGAAAATATTTCGGGGCTGTTTACGGCGTACTTTAGCGGCGCAAGGGAAAGGATAGGTTTCGGGCATTACCCCATCCATGCATGGATGGGCGATCCTCCGCCAAATATTGCCGCCGTGGACGAAAAGTTGCTTACAAAGAACATCATAACCACCCGCGAACAGGTAAGCGAGGCGGAGAAAGCCTTTTATGTGTTGACGGCGGCAGGGTTTAAGGTCGAAGATACGTCAATGGAATTGTGGTTTAATTCCGCCGACGCAATAAGCGCGAAAAATTTTATAAAAAATATCGCCCCCGACAGATTAAAAATAGTCTTGGGGTTGGGCGCGGGGGATAACAGCCGCAAATATCCCGCCGAACAATGGATTGAGGCGTTAAAGGAAATTGCTAAGGACAATGTTCACTTTATAATTATCGGCGGCAAGAGCGAAAGCGAAGATGCAAGAACCGCCGCAAAAAATCTTCCCGCCGATAAAATCACGGATCTTACGGGCAAAACCACGCTGCGGGAAACGGCGGCGCTTATCGCCGCAGCCGATATGTATATGGGCAACGATACCGGCGTCATGCACATGGCGTGCGCCGCCAAAAGGAAAGTTATTGTCATATACCGCGAGGCGAAGGACAAGGAAACGGACAAGCCGGGTCTTTTGAGCGAATATCGACGTTTTCCGCCATGGCAAAACAATGCCGAGGTTCTGCGCCCCGAACACGCGCTTGACGAGTGCGCCGAAAATCATGGCCGTTACGGCGGTTGCGTGCGTCACGAGGCTCATTGTATCAAGAGCGTGCCGCCCGAGGAAATTGTCGCGGCGTACCGAAGATTGATAAACAGATAAAATGTGTTTTTAAGAAACTGCTTCTTTTCTTTTTCTCTTTCTTTGAAAAGAAAGAGAAAAAGAAAAGAGAAAGAACATACATAATAAAATTACAAGCAGACAGAAGGATTAAAACATGAATTTATTGATATTGCACCCGAATTTTCCAGCGCAGTATGTTCACATAGCGCGGCATTTTGCCAAAGACAAGCGGCACAAGGTGGTTTTTCTCACGAAGGAAACCAACAACAACCATTTGCAAAATGTCAACGTGGCGATTTATAAATTGGCGCGGGAGGCCACGGAGGGGATACACCCCTACGCGAAATTCTTGGAAGAGGCCGTTTTAGACGGGCAAGCGGTGGCAAGGGCTATCGTTGCTCTTAAACAACAGATAAATTTTGTGCCGGACGTGGTGATCGGCCACAGCGGCTGGGGCAGTACGCTTTATGTTAAGGATATTTACCCCGATGTACCCCTTATCGGCTATTTTGAATGGTATTATCATGCCTACGGTTCTGATGTCGGCTATTGGCCCGACGAAAAAGTGACCGACGATGCAAGACTTCGTATTCGTACCATGAATGCCCATCATCTCCTTAACTTGCAGGCTTGCGACGTGCGCTACTGCCCAACGGAATGGCAACGGCAACAGTTCCCCCCGGAGTACCGCGACAGTTTGCGGGTTATTCACGAGGGTATCGACACGGACTTTTGCCACCCCGACCCGTCAGCGAAAATTGTTTTGCCGAAACTAAACCTTGATTTATCAGACGCAGAAGAAGTATTGACCTATGTGTCCAGGGGCTTTGAACCCTATCGCGGTTTCCCACAGTTTATGGAGGCGGTGCGGATACTCTTGAAGGAACGCCCCAAACTTCATGTCGTTATCGTGGGCGTTGACAGAACTTGTTACGGCACGCCCCCCGCGCCGGACAAAACATGGAAACAGATTGAGGAAGAAAAGGGCGGCTATGATACGGAACGGGTGCATTTTACGGGGCTTTTGATGCGCGACGATTACCGCATGGTGATGCAAGCATCCACGGTTCATGTGTACCTTACGCGGCCTTTTGTCCTCAGTTGGTCAATGCTTGAGGCCATGGCCTTCGGTTGTTGCCTTGTGGCGTCGAAAGTGCCGCCCGTGGAGGAAGCGGTGGTTGACGGGGAGAACGGCTTGCTGGCAAATTTCCGCTCGCCGGAGCATATAGCTGGGCGTGTTGTGGAAGCCTTAGACGACCCCGAAATGCGGAAACGTCTCGGCAAAGCCGCCCGCGCCACGGTAAAAGCGCGTTACGATCTTAAAGATTGCCTAAAAGACCACATCAATATGATTTATGGGGCTATGAAATAATGGACATTGTAAAGAGCCTTGGCGACGCTGTAAGTTTGTTGGCGGAGGAAGCCAAAGCCAACGGCATGGCCAAAGGTCTGCTTAGGGTTATGGAGCAGGCCTTTGCCCAAACGGGCAAACGTGATTTTGCCGACGAAAAAAACGTTGTGGTGATACGCCTTGACGACATTGGCGACAATGTGCTGATGTCCGCTTTCCTACGGGAACTTCGCGCAGGCTTTAAGGACAAGCGGATTACTTTGGTGGTCAACAAGGTTGTTTACAATTTAGTCGAACTTTGCCCTTATGTTGACGAAGTTTTGGCGTTCCCCGGCGATATGCTTACACAGTCGGTGAGCGAATGGCTCATAACAGCGCGGGATTTTTGCGCCAAACATTTTTGGAAAAAAAATATTGCCCTTTGCCTTTTGCCCCGTTGGGACTTAGACATACAAAGCGGCGATATATTGGGGTATTTGAGCGGCGCAAAAGAACGAATTGCCTACAGCGAACGCGTATGGAAAGCCAAAACGGAAAAACGGCAAAATTTCGACTCAATGATGACGCGGGTTTTAATCGAGCCGCCCACGGCGGTGCATGACGCGGAACGAAATTTTTTCTTTTTGGAGCAGTTGGGCATCACCGTCAACCGGCGTCACATGGAAATTTGGACAAGCACCGCCGACAAATTAAAGGCGCGGGAGCTTTTGCGAGGGGCATCAAAGTTTCCGGGGAAAATCCTTATTGCCGTAACCACGGGGGGAAGCCGCCCAAGCAAGATTTACCCCAAGGAAATGTTTGCCGACGCGCTTAAAATTATCGCCACCGACAACAACGCCGTCTTTGTGTTCTTGGGGGCAAAAAAGGATGAGGCGGACGCGCTTTATATCATTGAAAAATTGGGCAAAGAAAACTGCATAAACCTTTGCGGCAAAACCACATTGCGGGAGGCGGCGGCGGTTATTTCCGCCCTTCATGTCTACATAGGCGGGGACACGAGCCTAAAACACATGGCGGCGGTGTATAAAAAGCCCATAATCGAAATTAACCGCGAAGGGCGCGACCGCCGTTTGGCAAGTTGCAGTTTGGCGCGGCGGTTCGCCCCGTGGCAAAGCCCGTTTATCATTTTGCAACCCGCCGAACAAATTGGCGAGTGCAAGGAACTTACAAACTGTATTGCTGACGTTGCCCATTGTATAACACAAGTGAAACCCGCCGACATTGCCGAAGCGTACCACAAGATTATCAAGCGGCAGGCCTTTTCCAGAGTGGGGGAGAAGGACTCTCGCCCGGATATTGCCGCAATAATCCCCGCCAATGCCTCTGTTGTTGTTGAATTTGGCGTTACGGAGGGGCGCACGGCGAAAAATTTCCACGAGATAAATCCTTTTGCGAGATATGTGGCCGTGGGCGCAAACAAAACCGCCCTTAAAATAAACGAAGGTTATTTTGACGAAACCCGGCTTTTGGCGGCGTTGCAGGTTGATTTTGAAAAGTTCGGCAAGATTGACTGCGCCGTTGTCCATGGCGAATACCTAAATGTTTTGGACGAAAAAAGCGCAACGGATTTTTTGCGTCATCTTGGGGAAAATATGACGGAATACGGGCAGGTTTTCTTTGTTTTTGAAAACCCCGCCTATATAAGAAACGCCATCTCCATGTTGCGCGGGCGCGATTTGCCCGCCGTAACGACGCGAACCTACGGAAATATTTTGTCGATTATCGGGGCGGCCGGTTTTGCCGTCGAAAAAAATTTTAGATTATACGGCAATGGGGACGAAGAATGTCGGCAAGACGAAGCGTTTATTGCAATGACGGAGGCTCTTGCCGCCTTAAACATTAGAGAAACAATTATTTCTGCGGCTGATATTTGGGTTAAAACCTATATTGTAAGAGCCGCAAAGAAAATACCGCCGCGCATGATAATTCAGGGTATGCTTGGCGAAGGCGCAATAACGGGCAGGGTGCGCGTCACCGTACCGAGCATATTTGCCGCCAATACGCCGGGGGTAGACCATGAAGAGCGGAGTATGTCGGCGGTGGTCAAAAGCGCGGAAGAATACCCATGCCGCGTGCTTATTCGTCAGCGAATAACAACAACCGTTACGGAGAAAACAGCCGAGGATTTTGAAACAATATATAAACTTGGCTATCTGTTGATAGGGGAGATGGACGACCACCCGATAATTTGGCGGGAGGACTACGAACAGTCAAATTACATTGACTTTATCGGTTGCCACGCCATGCAGGTGTCCACAAAACCCTTGGCGGAATACATGAAGCAGTA
This sequence comes from uncultured Selenomonadaceae bacterium, assembly GCA_905236785.1. Taxonomy (GTDB): domain Bacteria; phylum Bacillota; class Negativicutes; order Selenomonadales; family Selenomonadaceae; genus CAJORE01. The sequence continues at coordinate 763 of CAJOQC010000114.1, read as the reverse complement.
TAACCCCCATGTGTATCTGTTTGAAAATCAACTCGAAAAATTGCCGTCGCCTCGGAGGTATGAAGAAGAAACCGCCGTGAAAAAACCGCTCACAATATTTTTCGGCGCGTTAAATCGCGGCGAGAGTTGGCGGCCGTTGATGAGTGCCTTAAACCATGTTTTGAAGAAAAATCCGCAGATTTTGGTGCAGGTGGCCTACGACAAGGAATTTTTCGCCGCTCTTAATACGCCGAACAAAATTTTAACAGGGCCCGGGTTTAGCCGCGGTTTTGTGCCTTACGACAGGTATTGCGCCCTTTTGCGGGCGGCGGACATAAATCTTTTGCCCTTGGCGGACAACGAGATAAACCGCATGAAGAGCGACCTAAAATTTATCGAATCCGCGGCCTACGGCGCAACGGTTCTGGCCTCCCCAACTGTGTATCAAAACTCGGTGAAAGAGGGGGAAACCGGTCTTATTTTCCGCGACGAAAGAGAGTTTGCCCAAAAATTGACGTTGCTTATCAAAAACGCCAAACTTCGCCGCGAAATTGCCGACAATGCCTACCAATACGTAAAGCATCACCGTATGTTAAGCGCACATTTTGCCGAGCGGCTTGAGGTTTATCGCGAACTTATTTCGCGCTTGCCGGAACTCACCGCCGAAACACGGGCGCGAGTGGCGAAATTGTTTCAGTAAAAATTCTACGATTTTTACGTTGGTATTGTTCGAGAAAATTTTTGTCTTGAATAACACGTTGCAGTTTGTTATAATGCAGGTGTT